>JANXOJ010000021.1 GCA_025353625.1 Planctomycetota bacterium
TTGCCCTGCGGGTCGTCGTACGTCCAAACGATCTGGCCCTTCTTGACGATGAAAACCTTTCGCTCCTTCGCCTCGCCGGCATAGAGGAAGTCGTGCTCCATCAGCCCCTTGCCCGGCAAGACGGCGGGCGACCAAGCTGCCTTGGCCGGATCGATAGGCATTGGCGGATATTTCTGCGCCTCGGCCCTGCGCGTAAGCCCAATGGCAAAGGCAAGCATTATTATTGCGAGTTGTATTATTTTCATCGGTACTTCCAAAGAGAGGTGTCGAAACTTGTCAAAACTTCATCTGTGCTAATTGTTGCCGCGATTTAAGGATTTCGGCGAAATCGCGGTCCCGTCGCGAAGAGATTCGCGGCCGCATGGAAACGCCCGCTCCGAGACGGTTTGTGCCATTACTTTCCATTACGAATCGCCGTCAGCCGGATCGCTTGATACGGCTTGCTCGGCAAGGGTATCTCGATGCGACCGGAAACCGTGCCGGACAGCGTCGCAATCGTCATGGCCCAAGTGTCGATGACTTCCGCCTTGAAGGCGGTTTTTTCCGGCAGCACAACGGGCAGGCTGGCCGGTTGCCGATCCCATAAATAGATGAGGTAATACTCGCCCTCCACGCCCCAGGTGTTTTTTTCTTTAGTCAGCGCGGCGGCAGCAGCAGGCGCAGCGTCAAACACCGTTTTGAAAAAGGCGATACGTGCCGGGCTTTGACCGTGCAAAACGCCGCCGTGCGACCACCACAGCACGTCCTTCGGGTGCTTGTAGGTCTCGCCGTGCCCGCAGTAGGCCCCGCCCACCAACGCTAGCCAGAACGAGGCCGTCATCCGTTGGGGTGTGATCGATCCCCAACTGTTCGGGATGTTTCCTTCGTAGCGGCATTCGTCGTAGATCAGCGGTTTCTGATATTGCCGCACGCGCGAAGGAGCATCGTCGGGCCGATCGTTTTGCAGGCTGACGTGCGTCATCCAGGGCCGCTTCGGGTCGAAGACCTTGCGGCAGTTATGGATCGAGCAAGGATGCCCATACGGGTCGTTCGCATGAATGAGTTGGCCGAACCGCTCCCAATCTTCCGGCTTTTTGGCTTGCATCAAGTCCCATTCGTTGGCCAGCGACCACCAGACATTGCGGTAGGAGGCAAGCCGCGCCACCGCGTAACGCAAATAGCGGTCGTCGCTTGGAGCACTCATCCGATCGAAGCCCCAATGCCCTTCGTCGTAAGGGTGGAAGAGGATAACGTCGGCCTGAATTTCCAAATCGCGCAGCTCCGCGACGCGCTTTTCCAAATGCTGAAAGAAGGCCGGATTGAACCGCGCGGTATCCCACGTCGCGGGCGCAGTGCCCACATAGGGATACAAGAGCGGCTCGCGTTTGTTGTAAACGTACCACTTGGGAAAGAGACACATCCGAATCTTATTGAAGGGAGAATCCGCAAGAGTCTTGAGGGTCTGCTCCTGCAACTCGGGCGACTGATGAATCCAGGCGTAGCAGGTCGTGCCGATCTCGCGGTAGGGGGTGCCATCCGCGTAGGCCAATCGCGTGACATCGCGCACCCGTACTGGGCCGTGGTTTTTCACCGACGGTGCAGTCGCCGTGAGCGAGCCCGTCTTGCCGTCGAGTTCCGGGCGATTGCTGCGGGTTTGGTAGTGCCATTCGCCGACGGTCTCCGGCATGAAGCGAATGCGGTAGGTTCCGCCGCCATCGTAGAAGCCGGTCACCGGGATGGTCTTTGTCCCTTGCCGGAAGACAGCAGACAATTCCACATCGCCAAACGGGTTCCCTTTTTCTAGTCCTTGGAAGGAAGCCTCGAAGGTAGCCCATTGCTCGACGGCGTTTTCTGTTGCAGCGAGGCCCGGGGTGGTCCAGTAAAGTAACGGCGCGAATAACGTCGAGCAGGCGAGGAAAATGCACACGGTTTTCATTTTTAGATTCTCTTGGGGTAAGTCGCGGGTCTAGTAATGGATCGCCCTTTCCGTGGCGGGATCGAAAAAATGGAGGTGTTCCGCCGATGCGGTTGCGACGACGCGTTCGCCGACCGCCGGCCGCAAGGGATTGGCAATGTGTGCGATGAAGGACTGTGCTCCGGCTTGCAAGTAGACGTGCGACGCGGTGCCGAGCCGCTCGACCGCTTCGATGATCGCGGGAATCTGAACGCACGTTGGTCTACTGGGTACTGAATACTCGGTACCTAGCGATAAATGCTCCGGTCGAATGCCCAGTGTGATCGGCTTGCCGTTATGCCGTTGGATATTCGCGGCCAAGCAATCGGGCATTCGCAGCCGGACATCCCCAGAGATTGCAAATTCCACGCCGCGATCGCTGCGCTCGACTTGCCCCTCGAAGAAGTTTATGCCGGGGTTGCCTAGGGACGCGGCCACGAAGCGATTGGCCGGATGCTCGTAGAGCGTTTGGGGATCGGCCGCTTGCTGAAGCCGTCCTTCGCGGAGGATGGCGATCCGCTGTCCCAGTGCCATCGCTTCGCCTTCGTCGTGCGTTACGTAGATCATCGGTATGCCTAAGCGAGCATGCAATTGCCGGAGTTCTTGCCGCAACTGCCGCCGCAGCGCGGCGTCGAGGCTCGAAAGCGGTTCGTCCATCAAAAAGAGCTTGGGGCGGCGGACGATCGCGCGACCCAAGGCAACGCGCTGTTGCTGCCCGCCGGAGAGCTCGCCGGGCCGGCGTTCGAGCAGATCGCAAATGCCCAAGACTTGGGCCGCTGCATCGACGCAGGTGCCGATTTCCGACTTGGGCGTGCCGCGAAGGCTCAGCCCGAAGCCCAGGTTGCCGCGCACGGTCAGATGGGGGAACAACGCACCTTGCTGAAAGACCATCGCCACGTCGCGTTCGCGCGGCAAGAGCCGATCGACCGCGCGGCCGTGGATGGCGATCTGGCCGGAAGTAGGCCGTTCCAGTCCGGCGATCAGGCGTAGCGTGGTGGTCTTGCCGCAGCCGGATGGCCCCATGAGGACCAGCAACTCGGCTTCGCGGACGTCGAGCGTGAGATTGTCGATGGCGCATACTTGCCGTGCGAAGGTCTTGCCGAGGTGTGAGACTTCAACCGCCGCCATGAGGTTCCGCCGGTTTGGCTTCAGGCTTGGCTTCGGGCTTCTCGCCGTAGAATTCAAGCACATCGTCCACCATTGCCTTATCGAACTTTCGCGTCTTGCCGGCCAGATGCTTCACTTCATATTCCTTGTGAGCTTCCTCAATTTTCACTTCCGACTGATGCACGACGTGCGACGTGTGGGCGTAGGTGGCGAGAACGATCGCCAGGCTCGCAAATCCGAGGCAAATGGAAGTAATCCAGGCGATGCGGCTGCGGAAGAGCAAGGCCAGCGAACAGACGACGACGCCAAACTCGGCGGCAAGCTGGCCCCATTCGTATTGCTCTTGCGCCGTCGAGTGCGCCTTCACGGCCGGATCGTACTCATCGACCCACTTCTTGGCACTTTCCTGCTCTTCGTAGTACCGATCGACCAACCGAGCCAGCATCAACGTGTCTTCCTTGCGGGGGATCGCCCGCTGCATCATGGTATCTCCCAAGAGCCGCGCCGACTGCACGGCGGCCAAAGCGGCTTCTGAAGACTCGGGTTTCTTTTTGGCTTCGACCTCCAGTTTTTCAAGCGTGCCGTCAAAACTCTTCAGCGATGCGGCCAGAGGAATTGCCGCATGGACTTCGCGGAGGACCAAGACCGTCATGCGGTGCTTGATGTTCTGCATTTGGAATTCGGCGTGGGCGTGTTCTTGTTCGACCATCGTACCGACCAATTCGGTTCGTTCGCCGCCCACCTTTGCGCCGGAAATTGCCAGGAAGACGCCCAACACGGCGATCGTAATGCCGATCCGCGTCGACAAGCTGTTGCCTTGATGGCCCTCGTGGGCGGCGTGGCTGATATGCTCCGAGTGTTCTAACGCTTCCGCAACATGTCCCATCGCAAGGTCTCCCGTCCGGCGTTCTCGCAATCTTCGGCACGAAGCGGCCATACGTTGCTGGCCGTACGTTGCTTTGCCCGTGCCTTACCCGAGCCGATTCTACCTGGGCAAAACGACCGCAGCAAGCCCCCTGCCCTCATTCCCGGCGGTGAGCACGATATGCGGCTTCTGGGAAAGTGCGTTGCGCTCGACTTTCACCCGCACGCCGTAGACGCGGTGGATCGTTTCTTCCGTGAGAACTTCCTGCGGCGTGCCGATGGCGGCGATGCGACCGGCATCGAGAAGCACGAGCCGCGTGCAATACTCGGCGGCAAGGTTCAAATCGTGAAAGACGGCGACCACGGCCAAATGCTTCTCGCGATTGAGTTCGGCGATAAGGTCGAGAATCGAAAGCTGGTGTCCAAGATCGAGATGGTTCGTCGGTTCGTCGAGCAGCAATATCCGCGGCTGCTGCGCCAGACACATGGCGATCAGCGCACGCTGCCGCTCGCCGCCGCTTAGGGCGGTCGCCGCGCAATCGGCCAAGTGCAACACATCGGCCAGCCGCATCGCCTCGTCGGCCACCTGGCGATCCACCGCCGATTCCCGCGCAAATCGCGAGAGGTGCGGGCTGCGGCCCATGAGTGCCAATTCGCGCACGGTGAAATCGAGTTCGATCGCCAGGTCTTGCGGCAGATAGGCCACGCTCCGCGCCAGGCTCTGCTTGTCGATCGCATGGATGTCGCAATCGTTCAGGCGAACGCGGCCTCGCTGCGGAAGCAAGGTGCCGCGCAGCGCACGCAAGAGCGTCGTCTTGCCGCAACCGTTGGGCCCTAGCACGCCGAGAAGTTCGCCCGACGAGACCTGGAAAGTCACATCTTGAAGTACTAGCTTCTCGCCGTATCCGGCCTGAAGGTTTTCGATGGTCAGCATGCTTACCTCCACGCCTCCGCCTTGCGCCGCCGCAGCAACATCAAGAACAACGGCCCGCCGGCGAGTGCGGTGACGACGCCAATGGGGATTTCTATCGGCGCGAGCAAGGTGCGCGCGAGGCAATCGGCCAAGATCAGGAACGTGGCGCCTGCCAACGCCGTGGCGGGCACGAGGCGGCGATGGTCGGGCCCGACGAGCATTCGCACGGCATGCGGCACGATCAGCCCCACGAATCCGATCAATCCGGAGGTGGCCACGGTTGCGCCGGTCATCAGCGATGCCACGAGCAGGAACGTGCGGCGGCTGCGCTCGACATCCAGCCCCAGATGTGCGGCCGGCTCCTCGCCCAAGGCCATGAGATTCAAATCGCGGGCAAAGACGATACACACGGCCAGACCGGCGAACACTACCGCAGCAGCGATTTCCAACAGCCGCCAATCGGTGATCTGCAAATTGCCCAACAGCCACCAGACGACGCCGTGCAACTTATCGGACGGGGCAATGGAAACGAGGAACATCAAGAGGCTGTTTAGAACCGCACTGAGCGTCACACCGGCAAGCAGCAGGGTTTCGACCGGCACGCTGCCCGAGGGAGTTCGCGCCAACGCACGGGCCAGGACGATGGTCGCCAGTGCGCCGGCAAATGCCATGCCGGGCACGGTCCAGAGTCCGGCGGCAGTGATGCCCAGCACGATGGCCAGCGCGGCACCGACGCCGGCACCGGCAGTCACGCCGAGTACGTAGGGTTCGGCCAGCGGGTTGCGAAGGAGCGATTGAAAAACGACGCCCGCCACGGAAAGCCCCGCGCCGGCGACGGCTGCGATCGAGGTGCGAGCCAAGCGGAGCCAGAAGATGCCTTTGGACCAGATTTCGCTCCAGGGGAGATGTGCGGCCCCGGACAGCAACGAGATGAGGCAGGCCGCTGCCAATGCGAGTGCGAACAGGGCGAAAATGTAGGGACGCGATTTGTGGCGGAGGAAAGTCATGTTACGGAGTGGGGAGGGACGGATGCAGCCTTTCTGCCAGGGCCTTCACGCCTTCAACCAGTCGCGGGCCGGGGCGGAAGAGCAGGTCGGCATCGATATCGTCGATGATCCGCCGGTTTCGCACGGCGGCAATTTCGGCCCAGCCGATCCGCTTCGTAAGACGCTCGACCGCTTCGCCCGGACGGTCGGCATGCGCCACGATGATTACGTCGGGATTCCAGGCGACGACTTTTTCCGGATCGATGCGCGGGTAGCCGCCTTCGATTTCGTGCGCCACATTCCTCCCGCCGCCGCGATGGATCAAATCGTCGATGAACGAGCCGGCCCCGGAAGTCATCAGCGGGCTATCTTCGATTTCGACAAAGACGCGCGGTCGCTGCGGCTCTTCCAGGTGCGTAAAACGCGACGCGATGGCATTCAACTCGCCCTGCATTGTCGCAATAAGCTTTGCCGCTTCGTCGCCGCGACCGGTTGCCGCGCCGATCTGCCGCACGGCTTCAAACATCGCGGGAAAGTCCGAGATAAAGCCCGACGGCTGCACGTCGAGCACGCGGGCACCCGATTGCCGCAAGACGTCGGCAAGTTCCGGACGTGCCAGCCCGGACGCAACGACCAACGTGGGCGATAAGGAAAGCAACGTTTCAACATTCGGCGTGCCAAATCCGCTGACGCGCTCGATGCGCGCTGCCGCGCTGGGATAGTTGCAGCGATCGGTAACGCCGACGATGGAATCGCCGAGCCCGAGGGCAAAAAGAATCTCCGTGACGTTGGGAGCCAGCGAAATGATCCGCATTGTGCCTCGTCGCGACGCATCGGGCGGAGGTGCATGGCGCGGCAGAAGCATTGCCGAGGTCGCAATTGCGGCGATGGCGGCGACGATAAACAACTTGGTCTTGCTTGAGTTGGTCATTGATGTCGGTCTAAAGGGAGCGTGCCTCCGTGCCGTTGCTAAGTGCGGAGCGAATTTCCGAACGCCGCGAAGGGACGTCCCCTACGGATCGATTTGAGACATACCAACATTCCAAATGATGCGAGCAGAACCAGCGTGCCCGGCTCCGGCACGACGACGGAACTTGCGGCCGGCGGGCTGCTGCCAAACTTCAACGTGGCGCCGCTTTCCACCGAAACGGTCGAGCCGTTGCCTAGCGCGTTGGCACTGAGCAATTCCAGCGTGCCATCGGCGACGTACGTTCCGCCGGTGTAATCGTTCGAGCCGGAGAGTATCAGCATATTGGAACCTGCTTTGGACAACGACCCAATACCGGTGATGTTGCCGGCGATGGCGATGTCGCCGCCGAGGGCATCCACGCCGGTTCCATCGGCGTCGAGTTTCAGACTCAAGTTGACGGTCTGCGGTTGCGAACTAAGGTTGGTGATATTGCCGTTCAAAGCGATGCGCGAACCCGAAAGCGTGAAGCCGATGGCACCGGCATCAAAAATTAGCCCGTTAATCGGCGCGTCGAGGGAAAGATCGTTCACCGAATGGCGCGCTGCCGACCCGCTGAAACTCAACGCTTGGGTGCCGCTGACGGTCGCGCCGTTCCAGCTTGCCGAAGAGCTCCAGTTGCTCGTCGTGCCGCTGCCGCTCCAACTCAAGGCGGGATTTGAAGTCGCAACGGCCAGATTGTCGAGGGCGACGTAGGTGGGCGTGTTGACGCCGTAATCGCCAACGTCGGTTGAGGCAAAATCAAAGTTCAACTTTTTGACGTTCGCTCCCAATCGTGAAAGATCGACCCAGGTCCATCGGTTGACGATGTTTCGCCCGCTGGCCAGCGAGAAATCGACCGGGGTTCCGGTGGGGTCGCCATTGCCGTCCAATCCGCTAATCGTGAGAGTAAACGAACTGGTCGCGGTGAAAGCGGTGGCCTGTGCGTAGCCGTCCCGCATGGCAAGATAGGCATACGTCGTGTTGGTCAAATAAACGCCTTGGACCGTCGTCGCCCGAGGCAGCGCGATGGTCAAGGGAGTGGCGTAACCGAGATAGCCGATGCCATAGTTGGCCGAGCCGTGAACGCCGCCGCCCGTCACCACGCTATACTGGTTCAGGTAGCCGGGCGTGGTGGCATCTTGCATGTTGGAATAGGCCCAGTCTTCCCAGTAGGGACCATACATGGGATCGACCGAGTAGTTGGTCGGGAACGTCATGCCGCCATCGATAAACTGCCCGGAGAAATCCGGACCATTCCAATAACTGCTAGGCGAAATGGCAAGGGCATCGAAGGTCGCGTTTTGCGCAAATGCGAATTGCGACGAGCACGACGCGATCAGTGCTGCGGCGAAAAGTCTCGTCCACGGGAAGACAGTAAAATAGTTCATTGGACAATTCTTTTGAGAGATTTAGTGAGATTGAATGCCCCCGCCGACCTTGTGGCGTTGGAGCGAAAGGCTGGGCAGCTTACTGCCGATATTTGTATTTTCAAAATTCGGGCACCGCTTCGCCACCCGCCCGAGTCACCAGCGCGGCCAGGAGGGTGGCATCCAGGGAGTCGGACAGGTAATGCACCGAGCCATCGGCAAAGAGCGCGTTTGCTCCTGCGGAGTGATTGCTTTTGATGTCGTTCTCGAAGGGCGGCGCGGTATTGATCGCAGCGGAAACGTCGAAGACGTTCAGGCCGTTGATCCATTGGGCATCGGAACTGACAACATCTTCTGAGACGATGATCGTATGGGAGGTGCCGTCGGTGATGTCGATGATCCGCAGCGGCCGGTCGTAAAGCATGCAGCCGTTGGGCGGATTGTTGGCACCGACGATTCGCTGGCCATAAATGCCGCCGTAATCGGAGACGCCCCGTCCGCCGACGAGGCGCGAGGTGCGTCCGTCGCTGGGGCAGACGTAGGTGGAGACGATCTGTGCCGCGACCTGGGCGTTTTCCGAGCTATCGAATGCCTTGCTGAAATCGAGTTGCCGGTCGAGGCTTCGTTCCTCCAAGTAAGGCAGGATATATGCCGACCAAGCCAACTGGCGACCGTTGGGATAACGCAGCTTGCCGCTGGGCAGGCGAAGGGCGCGCACCTCGACACCGCCCTGGGGGAAAGTTTGGTGTTCGCCGTGGAAAGCAAGTAGTGCAATGCCGATTTGATGGAGATTGTTGCCGCACGAAAGCCGTCGCGACGCCTCGCGCGCCGCTTGCACGGCCAGCAAGAGCAGTCCGATCAGTATGCCGACAATGGCAATCACCACGAGCAACTCGACCAGCGTAAAACCGTTGAACGTCACTCGGGCGGGTCTTCGCCGCGCTCGACGCCGCCCTACTGGGCAATCGCAATATGTTTTCGAGGTTTTAATTTGATCCATGGGGGCGCAAGGCTCACGCTGGCAGCGCGGCTCGGTTCGCTGGAAATCGTGATTTGAACCGAGCAAGAAT
The DNA here is from genome assembly GCA_025353625.1 of Planctomycetota bacterium. Lineage (GTDB taxonomy): Bacteria > Planctomycetota > Planctomycetia > Pirellulales > Thermoguttaceae > JANXQG01. Next base: position 9,190 of record JANXOJ010000021.1, read on the forward strand.
CCGCAGCACCGCAGGCGACCGTTGCTCTCGGGCCATGCACTTTAATGGAAGCGCGTTGACCGAAGAACTGCCGACAGACTGCGCAGCGGAAATTCCAAATCGGTTCCTTACGCGGATTTCGTCCCTCGCGAAAACCGCATATCCCGCGTTGGTAGGTCTTCTGACTTCCGAGTTCGGTCCACCCGGCCTTCTCGTCGTTCGTTCTCACATCGTGCGAAAACGAAAGTTAAGACAATGGCCTGGAGATATGGATGGACCTTAACGCACCAAAAACACTCGGTTACAGCGGCGGGACCGTCCCGGAATCACACCGGGTTCCCTGTACGTCGGTGCTCCCACGGGAGTCACCGACCACCAACGCCCAATGCCAGAATCCTATCGCATCGCGGCAAGTGTGTCAAGCGACCGGCGGAAAAGAAATTTGGCCCCAAGAACGTTGCCCCAGGCCCGTTATTGCAGCCGACCGGGACGTTGGGCTACGTCGTCCGGCGGGCGAACGAACTCGTAAACCTCCACGCGATCGACAAATTGCAATTCCTTCTCGTGTACGAAGAAGGTCAGCGGGTATCTTTCCGCGGCAACGAGTTGATACTTGCTCTGCATCGCCTTCAGCCAGTCCTGGAACTTTGCGTCGTCCTTGTCGGTGGTTGCGGAAGGACGGAACCGCGCGCAGCGTAGCGGCTTATCCGTGGAGCAATGCTCGATGTCGGCCGCTTGCCGCTTGGCTAGCCGATCCGAATAGATCCGCTGATTGCAGAAATAGACCGATGCCAAGCCATCGTCGTTGGGCGGCAAAGAAACGGGGAACTTCAAATCGGTCGTCACATCGACCAACTCGGCGTTGATCGCCTTGTCGTTCCAGAACCAGCGGGCGAAGTCGCGATTTCGCTGCCAGCACGTTTCCTTGTACGGCTTGAGGAAATCGCGCACGGACGCAACGCCCCCAACGCCCACCAAAAACGCGATCGTGATCACCGTCGGCGCGACGACCGGCCAACGGCGATTCTGGAACCAATAGAGCAAGCCCGCCGCGCCGAGTCCGTTCATCAGGCAGAGGATCGGAGCCATGTAGAGCATCACGCGAGCGTGGCCCGCATAGGGATAGGCGTGCAGCGCCGCGGCGGTGAAGTTCAAGATCAACGGCATGCCGAAGACCATCGCCAGCCAGAACTGCCGCGCGCGCAACAGCACAACGAGCGCGGCAAGGCAACAGACGGTGGTGAGCGTACTCGCCCCGTGCGAGCCGCCGGTGGGATAGGAAAATGCCTCGCTGGAATGGCTATCCAATAAGAACCACGCCAGGGCCTTGGGGGAATGCAGCGGCGGAAACGACGCGGTCCAGCCGCTGCGCATTTGCGGGCCGGCCGTATTCATCTGGGCTTGGGCCGAGGAGTAGAATAGGAGCGCGAGGCTTCCCGCGGCGAGCAGGCTCACGGCGATCCAGGAAAGCCATTCGCGGCCCGTCCCGGTGCGGATAAGTTCCACGCCCATCGCCAGCAGCACGGTGGGGACGATAAACATCGCGGGGTACGAAAGCAAGACCGCCAAGGGCATCGCCAGTGCCATGGCCCACGACCAGCGTTGCTGCTCGCGGTGCCGCAGACGCCATTCGACGAGCAGCACCAGTAACCCCAGCGCGACGAGCATGTCGCTGCCGTAGGGCTTGGCCTCAGCCGCGTAGCGAACGAGCGGATAGGCGACGGCAAACGTGCCGATGGCCAATAATCGGGCAAGCCCTTGCAGCAAGCGCGTCGCCAATTGACGGAATAAGAACAAACTGGCAATCGAACCGGCGAAGGCAAACAGCCGCAGCGAGTACTCTGAAAAACCGCCAACCGTGACCGCCGCTTTTTGGATCCAAAGGTAAAGCAGCGGCGCAACCTGACCGAAGTCGAGCGGCTTGAGCAATTCCAAGTAGTTGCGGTCGAGAAAATTATGTGCCAAGTAGGCTTCGTCGGGCCACAGCGGGAAGTCGAGGAGGTAACGGATCGCCCGGACCAAAATGCCGAGGGCAAGGAATGCCCAGACGATGCGTGCCAGACGGTCGGGGCCGATTGCTGTTCCGGCGGCCGAAAAGGGGTCGAGCGGCGAAAAATCGGCAGATGTCTTCACGGTTTTGGCGGCCGCCCTGGGCTTTTTGGCCGGAGCGGGCTTTTGCTCGGAGGATGGACGCGGTGCCGATGGCTTGAGCGGGGCGACCTGTTGGCCCAGCAGCGATGGGATATCGGTACTCGATGTGTCGGTATCATCGTCGTCGCGAAACTGCGGATTAAATTCCGTCATGTGTCGATTTTTGCGGCTCATGGAGTTCTCTTTCGTCCCTTCCAACGATGGAGAATTGTGCGTTTGCGGCAGAGGCCGGATCGTAACGAAAGCAGGTAACGGAATCCAGACGAATGTAACGTCGCTTTCACGGGCCACTCGGGGGCCTCGATCAGAACCGCGACACCTGCTGTCACTGCCAGCAGCGCGTGGTCACCTCAGGCGGTGAGATTCTTCATGGATGTTGTTTTGAACCACGAAAAACACGAACTGCACGAAAATGAAGGAAAGGAAAATGAATGATAGGAAAATTGAGACCTTCATGGAACGTCAAGCTATCCCGGTTTTTCCTTCTTTCGTGATCTTTGAGCCTTTCGTGGTTATTGTCTAAGTTCTATGTCAACGGAAGTGGCACGGCCAACTTGGCCGTGTCTCTCTACGGGCTGGAAGTCCGTGCCACACAATTCCGTACAGTCCCTGAAGGCAGGCCCCTTACGGCCCGACTTCGTGGATTGCCAGCGTGCCGTTGTCGGCAACCGGCAGGAAGGGCAGGAAGCGGTTGCCGCAGCCGCGATGGAAGCCGCCGGGCACGATCTCGATGCCGATCGAGAGGTTCCAGACCTCTTGAGTTTGTCCGACGGGTCCGCCGGCCTCGTTGGGCATGATATAGGTATAGCCGCCGGTCAGAGCCATGTTCTCGGTTAGGGGTGCGCGGCCCTCCGCCCCGGCGACGAATTCGCCCGGCCGCTCGGCGACGCCAAACCGGCCCGTCACGCTCGCCTCGTTACACCACGTATGCTTCCAATAGAGACAACCCTGCGCCATCGGGCGAAAGTGGATATCGTCGGTGAGGCCGGCGACATTGAGGAGTTGGCCCGTCGCTCCGCGTTCCGGAATGGCGACCCAGGCACCGAATTCATTGCAGGGGCTGAACTCGATCGCCATCTTCGCTCTCCATTGGCCGAACGTGAAGTTCGAGTAGTAGTCATCGAACAGCCAATCGTAGACAAAGCCCCAGCCGATGTTCGCGTCGCCGTCGGCCATTTGTAGGCGCTGGAAAGCACCAATCGTGGTGAAGAACTGGCTGCGTATCTGGCTGCTGGGCACGGGATAGGGGATGCCTTTGATGTTGCTGAGGACTTCGGCCACGCCGGCTTGCAGACCGATGCCCAACCGCGGCGCGATCGCCACCGCCGAATTCACCCCCAGGCGATATCCGAAGTTGCCGTTGGCGTTGCCAACATCGACCGGGCCTTTGAAGGCATCGACGGATGAAAACAAGTCGCAGTTGAACCAACGTCGGCGGCCGCAACTTCCGCACGGCTCGCAGGTCGCTTCCGCATCGCAATCCTCAAGGTGCAAGGATGGCCTTCCGATGTTGGCTGGCGTTTCTTCCACGAAAGGCGTTTCGCGCGACTGGATGATTTCGCCGACGCTGGGCGAACCGGCCGCTTTGGTTTCTTGGTACTGCGAGGGAACGACGGTCGGGGCATCGTCGTCTTGCGATGCCACAGGCTCGACCGGCTTGGTGGTCTTGGTCGTCTTCTTGATGGCTGGCTTGGCGTAGTTCTGACTCACGACGGGACGGGCCTGGCTGGAAGCAATGCGATCCATCGTTTGCTCGAAGGCGTTGAAATCGGCCGGCGTGAGGATTTCCTTGGCGTGCAACAGGATGCGATACTCGTCCGCATGCGACAGGCGCCCCTTGGCGAGTGCGGCGGAAAGTTCCTCGCGAATAGTTTGTCGAGCGGCAACGGCCGATCTGGCCTGATGGTCGGCGGCAATCGCGGTCGAAACGCCCTGAACTCCCAATACCACGACGAACGCGGCAACGGCAAAATGCAATGGTAGTCGCATCACGGAACCCCCTAATGTTTTTTACTGCCGGCGGCCCACGATTATTCGTTACAACCGCTAAAGGCAGTGCGAGCAGAAATATCATCGGAACCGTTACAACCAGAACTTAACGCACAAGACCCCTAGGCGGTAGAACTTAACACCAAACAGGCTGAACAATCGGAATAATCGCGAAAGTCTTCCGAGATTGCCTAGATTTCCAACGAGAAAGGGAAGGCCGATAGTGCGATCTGCACGAATGGCTGCGGATGTCGCGGATGGGAAGCACGCGGAAAAGGTAGAAGCCGGGGGCTTTGAACCCTCGGCTTTGTGTGGTTGTCTAATTTGTCGGCGCGTTGATGGCGTCAGGCGGCGCGGCGATGCGTTCGCTCGGGCAGTTCGACGACTTCCGGCTTTTCGACGCGATACCGGTACTGCATCAGATAAGCGTCTTCGGGAGTGTCATCGTAGAATTTGTGCAAGACGGTGATGGCTCGGAAGCCATTCTCGCGAAAGAACAATTGCGCGTCCAAGTTCGTTTCGCGAATTTCCAAGAGGATGCGGCTGCGTCGCTGCACCGAGAGCTTGGCAATCAGCTTGGCCACCAATTGGCTGCCGACGCCGCATCGCTGGTAGGTTGTATCCACGGCAAAATTTAGGACGTGGATCCGCGTGCGATGCAACTCGTAGATCATGAAACCGACGACGCGCCCTTCGTGCTCGGCGACCATGCCGATGCAGTTGCGCTGTCGCAGGCAACGAAGAAAATCTTCGTCGATCCAGGGGAATTCAAAATTACCGCATTCGATTTGCAGAACCTCGGCCATGTCGCGGCGAATCATCCACCGTATATGGACTCGGATTTCCTGCTTTGGCTCGGAATGCATGCCGGCCTCCTTCCTTGTCGGCCCGTCACGACCTAACATCGATTGTGATCCCAACCCCCTCGTTCCCCAAGCTCGAATCGAGCCCAAGCGGATGCCTTACGAGCCTTAAATCCGTGGCCGTGAAGCATCATTGGCGACAGAGTAACAGAAAGCTTTCGGTAAGCCAAGACGAAGTTTTTGGCCGATTCAATCGCCAATTAAGCCGCGTCAAAGAATAGGTCGGTCCATTTGTCGCACCGTCCCACGGATTTTGCACAAGTTACTGCGTTACGAACCCTGACTTGTGAAAAACCGAGAAAACTGGGTAAAATGTCTTATCTGCACAAAGTCAGGATTCGTACGGTTGGGACGCGCCGCGAGATGCAAGCATTGGGTATTCAACGAATTGCGATTGTCGGCGGCGGGATCTCCGGGCTATCGGCCGCGCATCATCTCATGGAGCAAGCCCCCGGCTGTCAGATGACGCTCTTTGAATCGGGTTCACGGCTGGGCGGCGTCATTTCGACCGTCCACCGCGACGGTTTCCAAATCGAGCAAAGTGCCGACAATTTTATCACGACATCCCCTTGGGGACTCGATCTGTGTGAAAAACTTGGGTTGACTCGAGACCTCGTCCAGACCAACGCGGACTACCGTCGCACGTTTGTCGTTCGCAACGGTCGCTTGCATCGGCTGCCAGACGGTTTCATGATGATGGCCCCATCGCGGTTTTGGCCCCTTGCCCTCACGCCGATTTTAAGTCCGTTCGGAAAGCTCCGCGCGGCGTTGGAATACTTCATTCCGCCGCGCCGCGATTCATCCGACGAGAGCATGGCCCACTTTGTCCGCCGCCGATTGGGCCGCGAGGCGTTCGATCGGTTGGTCGAGCCGCTGGTCGGCGCGGTCTATGCGGCCGACATGGAAAAACTGAGCGTCGATGCCACGCTCTCCCGCTTCCGCGATATGGAGCGGCAGCACGGCAGTCTAATTCGCGCCATGCGGCACCAGATGAAAAGCCGCCCCGTCGAAGAGGCCGAAAGCGGGGCCCGATATAGCATGTTTGTCTCGCTCATCGGCGGACTGAGTACGCTCGTCGATGCGATTGCATTGCGACTGCCCGAGAATTCGATCCGACTCAACACGCGCGTCGAACGGATCGAGCGGGCAGGCAATATCTGGCGTCTCATCACCTCCGCGACGGAGACTGTCGGCAAGAGTGCGCCGGTTTGTCCCGTGGAGTTTGATGCCGTGATCGTCGCCGCGCCGGCCCATGTGGCGACTCGGCTCTTGGCATCCGTGGATGCTCCCCTGTCCTTTGAATTAGGGCAAATCGATTATTCGGGTACGGCCATCGTCTCACTCGCTTACGACGTGCAGGACATTGGGCATCCGCTCGATGGAATGGGAGTGGTCGTGCCCGCGATTGAGAACAGTCCGATCTTGGCATGCAGCTTCAGCAGCCGGAAATATCCGCATCGGTCACCGGCGGGCAAGACGTTGCTGCGGGTGTTCGTAGGCGGTGCGCGGCATCCGGAGTTGGCCGAGTTATCCGCCGCGGAGCTTTTGCCGCTGGTGCTGAAACAGTTGCGGCCGCTTCTGAATATCTGCGGCGAGCCGTGTTTTTGCGACGTTGCCCACTGGCCGAGAACGATGCCGCAGTATCACCTGGGGCACAAAGACCGAATCGCGCGGATCGACGCGCGCGTGGCCGAATTGCCCGGCTTGAAACTAGCGGGGAGTGCCTTCCGCGGCGTGGGCCTGCCAGACTGCATCCACAGCGGGCAGCAAGCGGCCGAGCAGGTGTTGGCGGATTGGGGCCGGTAGAGAACGTCCTACCGCGACTTCCTTCGGTTGCATCGCA
>JANXOJ010000588.1 GCA_025353625.1 Planctomycetota bacterium
GGATGATCGGTGCATCGGCAAAAGCAATGATATTGCGGGGCGAGGCCGCGCTAGCCCTATCCACCGCCAACATCGCGCTCGTCACAAATGCTGCCGCAACACAAGCAGAGACAATGGAATTTCTGCCGTTCCAATTAATCATCATCTTATTTCCTTCCCAGTCCAAATCACCTTGCACCCAAACTGCCCAGTTTGATGCAATGCGTTGATTTACCGTAAACGAAATGCAATGAGTTTATTATCTGCTCTCCGCCGACTTCGGTCACCACTCAATCTCATGTCAATCCGGTTTCAATCTGGTTTCAATGCCAAGAAAAACCACGGGCCGCGGCTAGCCGGCTGACTGCTGGGAAAAAGTCAGCGAGGGGGACGAGCCGCGGCCCGCGTTCGGGGTTTCGAGTGGTTCGAGGGGTGCTGGTTACTCGATTCCCTATTTGGTCGATCTTCAGAGTTTTGGGCTGTCCCTCTCCCGTTTACGGGAGAAGGGAGTTCATCGTCCCATTTCCGCGAAGAGTGTATCCAGCGCGGCCGGGTCTAGCCCGCGAGACGAATTTGACGAAGAATTCGTAGCCGCGCCATAAGCGTTGGACGGATAAGCGGCAGCGGACGCTGCGAGGGGCACAGTAGCGGGCACTGTAACGGGCACAGTCGCGGCCGACAGCGTCGCCGAGGGGATCGCGACGCTGCGGCCGAACTGTTGGCCCGATGGATTGGGTTGGGTGATGCGGACGTTGAACGACAAAACCGTCGCCTTGTGGCCGTTGGAAGCCGTGATGGCGATCTTAACGCTGCCGGAATAGTTCGTCGCCGCGCGGATCGTAAGCCGGTTCGCGGTGAGGCTCAGCGAAACGGCGTTGCCGCCTGCCTGCGCCGAGTAGCTTACCGTTGATCCCGACGCATCGCGGCCCGTCAGCGACAGCGTCACGGTCGCTCCAGCCGAAAGCGTCTGATCGGCAATCGGCGAAAGCGTCGGGGCGACGGCGGCCACGCTGGTTGCAAGCGAGTAGGTGCCCACCGGCGAGCCGGGATAACTGGCCACCGCTAGGTAATAGGTTCCGCTATGGGTCGCTTGCCAGATGATGGCCGACGCCCGATTTCCTGGAGCCATGTCGTCGTTCTGGGAAACGACCGTTTGGCCGTCCGGGCCGAGCAAGGTCAACACGGAATCGTAGAGCGATCCCAAGGCGGTCTGGAACGTATATTTCTGTCCCGCCGTGGCATCGAACTTGAAGTAGTTTACATCGCTGCGACTGGCAAGATTACCCTGCACGGTCGAACCGATTTGAAGTTGCAACGCCGATTTAGGGCCGGCTACCTGCGATGGCTTGGCTGGTGTCGGGCTGGGGGTTGGCGTCGGGACTGGGGCCGGTGTGGGGCTTGGAGCCGGCGTAGGCGTAGGCGTGGGAGTCGGGACGGGCGTGGGAGCAGGTGTCGGCGTCGACGGCGTTAGCAATCGCAACGTATTATAGGCGTTCAAGCGTCCGCCGCTGGAAACCTTGCCGGCAAGCGACGCGACCTTATCGACGCCCTGCACCAGCGCGTTGCAAACCTGAGCGAGCGTCGCCGTGGGATTGTAGGCCCAGGCCAACGCCGCGACGCCCGCTACTTCCGGCGTGGCCATGCTCGTGCCAGAAAGGAATCCATAGCGTCCGCCGGGCAGCGTGCTATAGATGCCAACGCCGGGAGCTGCGAGCGTGACGGTATTGGGCCCGTAATCGCTGAAGACGGTCAAATGGTCGTTGGCGTCGGAGGCCGCCACGGAGACGACGTTGGCTAGCGGCGTGTTGGCCGGGTATTGCGGCGAGAGGTCGTTATTCAAGCTGGAGTTTCCTGCCGCGCAGACGAAAAGAATGCCCGCATCGCCGGCCGTCTTGATGGCGGTGTTCAACGCTGCGTCGTTATCCGCACTGCCCCAACTGGCGTTGATGACGCGGACGTTCACGCCGAACTGAGTGCGCTCCATCGTCGCGTAGTTGATCGCGCGGATCGCGTCGGACGTGTAGCCCGCCCCGTTGGCGTCCATGAACTTCAACGCCATGATCGAGACGTTCCAAGCGACACCGGTTACGCCCTGGCCGTTGTTGCCGACCGCG
>JANXOJ010000063.1 GCA_025353625.1 Planctomycetota bacterium
CAACCTACCGCTTTCAACATGTTTGGTATTGCGTAACTCGTGACATTTCATGTATTTGCATTCTTCTGGGAACCCGGTTTTCAAGGAGCATGCGATGGAAATGGAATTTCAGCGGAAGGTGTGTCAGGAACTGCCCCTCGCGGAAGCAACGCTGCGATTGGCACAATTCGTACTCAGCGACGAGCATTTGGGGAATGTTTTTGAACGGCATCGCGGAGCGTCCTATGAGAAAATCATCACGTTTCCGTTGTTTGTAAGACTCATTGGCGATGCGGTCCTCGAACATGAAGGCAATGGCCATCAGGCGTTTACGCGCGCGATTGAAGAGGGACAACTCGAGGTGTCGAAGCAGGCGGCCTATGGCAAGCTGCAGCGAGTGCCCCTCTCGCTGTCGACCGGCTTCTTGGCGGACACTGCCGCCCGTTTGCAACAAGTGTTTCCCACGACCATCGCATCGCATGTGCCCGCCTCGTTGAAGGATTTTACCGTCACCAATATTGACGGCAAAAAACTGAAACATCTGCAAAAACGGTTGGGGGTGGCCCGTAGTGTGAAAGGCAAACTGTACGGCGGCAAGTTGGTGGTGGCTATGGATCAATCGACCGGATTGGTACTTGCCATGGAAGCCGTACTCGACGGTGAAACCAGCGATGCGCCTTTGGTGCCCGGCTTGCTGAAGCAACTGCGCGAGCGCGTGTCCGGACCCCGGTTGTATGTAGAAGATCGCCAGTTTTGCGATCTGGTGCAGCCGGGGTTGTTGGAAGAAGGCGAATATTTCCTGATCCGTTACCATCCGAAAGTGAGCTATCACTGCGATTCCAGCAAGCGCGTTCAGAAGGGCCGCGACGCTGAGGGACGCTCCTGGCAGGAAGAATGGGGATGGCTGGGAAAGCCTGGTGATCCGCGCCGCGTCTATGTGCGGCGGATCACGTTGTTCCGCAAGGACGACGAACCGGTGATATTGGTAACAAACCTCCTGGATGCCACGGCTTCTCCGGCAGAGGATTTGCTGAAAGTCTACCGACATCGCTGGGACATCGAGAAGTTGTTTCAGCGGGTAACAGAAGTGTTTTCCTTGCGAGAACTGATCAGCAGTACTCCCCAAGCCACGATCTTCCAGGCAGCCTATTGTTTTCTGTTGTCTAACCTGGTGGCCACAATCCGCGCCTACCTTGCACAAAATCAAGACATCGAACCGGAAGCAATCAGCATCTATCAGGTACAATACGACCTGGAGCGCGAGTTGGTCGCTTGGAATGAGTTGCTGGATGAGACGGCGACACTGGAAGTGCTGGGCGAACCGCTGACCGCAGGGCGCCTGCGACAGTACTTGGCACGACGATTGAAAGGTGCATGGACAGACCGGTGGCTGAAAACACTTCCGAGCAAGCACACGCCCGTTGAACGGAAAAAATACCTTCGCGGCGGCCATACTTCGATCCATCGTCTGCTTACGAAATCAAAACGCATCAAGAAAACATGTTGAAAGCGGTAGGTTGAAAACCTACCCCACGAATAAACATTTCCAACCCGCTAAAAAGATACAAAATTTGAGAATTGCCGTTGTTGGAATTGTGGTGCAGGCGTCTCGCCGGCACCACTTGTCGCCGGAATGACCGCAAAGTAGCATGAAGGAATGGACGCCGACTACTCTTTGCACCCCAACCAAGGTTCCGGTTTGACCGTCCGGTTTGTCGGGTCACACGCCGTGGTCTGGGTGTTTGCCTCTGCGATCGTGGGAGCTGCGGTTGCACGAGTGGCCGAATGGATACAACACGTTCGCGCGCCGGTGCTGCTATTTCCCTTTCTCGTAGGCGGATGCCTTGGCCTATTGCTGTTCGGGTTGATGCGCGTTGTCCAAGTTGGACGTCGGCCAACGCTATGGGGTGGCGCAATTCTGGCCGTGGCCGTTGCGGTCGTTGGAGAACACTACATCAGCTACCGCGAGGACGGCCGGCATGAGGCGGACTACTGGGCAAAGCAGCCGGCCAATCTTTCGCCGGAACTTTTTCGTGAAATGATCCCGCAACCGCCCGCAAGTTTTTGGGAATATATGCAACGGCAGGCAAAGCGCGGGCGACCGCTGTTTTCCGAAATCACGCTTCGCGGTTCGGCGGCGTGGGTAAGTTGGATCGTCGATGGCTTATTGACGCTTCTTGGCACGCTAGTCGTAGTGATTCCAGTTTCGCGTCAGCCGCATTGCAGCCATCATCCCGAGGACCAACCCCAGCCCAACGGCGGAGGCAGGGAACCTGCCGACGCCGTTGGCATCTAAAGCGTTAGCAATCGCTTACACGGACTTCCGCCGATTGACTGCTTTTCGGAAGGCGAATGCAACGACACCGGCCCCCAATAAAACGAACGTTGACGGCTCAGGCGCGACGTTCGTAACGACCACTTCCTCGGCCACGGCGAGGTTGTTTTCAAAGGTCGCCAGCGAATCGCCCGCGAGGATACCTTCGTCCCAAAACGCCTGCTCCAAGTCGCCGGTCGCGGCGTTGACGAACGCCACGCCGCTGGGGTCTGGATTGCCGGTCTGATAGTAGGGAACGACCCATGACTGCGAACCGCCGGGCATCGTGATCGACTCGCCGCCGGTAGAACCAAAGGCACCATTTTCAAACGACAAATCGGTGGCCAGCCCCGAAATCGCCGCCACATCCGTTGCCGCAACGCTGAGTGCGGTTGCGAGATCCGGAACGGCTGTTGTGCCGGCGGTTGGGGAGCTATTGGTAACTTCGGTGTCGTCGTCCGGATCGGTGACAAACGAATATTTTCCTTGCGGGGCTCCACCATAGTTTGTCGGCGTGAAGGACGCTTGCCATCCAGCCGCATCGTTGCGGATATACCGATCGCGCCCCAGCCCGACGCCGTTAAAGCCGTTCGACGGATCGCGGACATAAAACCCGTTGATCGTGAAGCCATTGGCCAAACCCGGCTTGATGTTGGTGTTGACGCCGCGAACGTTGATCCAGTGTGCGCCGGCATTGACGAGTGCGCCGCCGGGAACGCCGTAGTGGTCGAGGTTATAAGCCAAGGTTCGATTTGCGGCGTTGACGTTTGCGATGTTGTAGGCGACGTAGGTATGTGCCACGTCTCGGGCCGCCAGGGTATCGCGAAGGCCCTTGGGGCTAGTGTAGTAATTACCTTGGGCAGCCACGGTGCCGTTGTTGGCCTGAATTTGCGTGAAGAGTGCCGACTGGGAAACCACGATATTGCCCACGGCCGTGCTATCCAAAATCATTTGCGCGGTCGCCGCGCCGCACCATGTACCGGTAGTTTGGGCATAGTAGTTGTTGGCGAGCTTGTTGTCGTAAGGGACAGCCATCGCTTGCCCGCCCAAAAGGCCCAGAAACAGAACAAACACAAACGATTGTCCGGTCGGAAATGATCGATTCATCACAATTACTCCACTAAAACCCTTGTTTGATAAAACGCAAAACAAAAAAGCGAGAACGGCCTCGGCTCAACTAAATCCCGGTAAACAATCCGTCCGCCGAATGCGAACCCGAAGAACCCGCCAAGGAACCACAGAGCCGTAAGCGTTATGCCTAGTTGTGGTTACGCTTGTCGATATGCCGGTAAAAGAGCGCCGCCACGAAGAAACCTTCGCACATGCGGAAGATCCCGTTGTTGGCTAGCGAACGCTGCCTGCTGATATGAGCTACGATGTTTTGAAGAGCAAAACCGTATTCTCCCCTAGTCCAAGATTTATGTCAAGCATTTTGTCGATGACTGGCAAAAAGTTTGTTGACATAATTGTCGCAAAAAGCCCTCAAAGATTGTGTCCGCCCGCGTCGAACTCGAATGGCTATGGTTTTCCAACGCACTGGAAGCAGAGGCCATGCGGAAGCGTTGACTTGAGGCACCCGTCGGTGGGTGGCAATGTGGCTGGTCTCAATGCGGCAATCAAATCACCCGATCCAAAGCAAATGGGAACCAGTCGAGTAGGAGAGGGGCAGCC
>JANXOJ010000076.1 GCA_025353625.1 Planctomycetota bacterium
CCTACATCCCCACGATCGGCATTTTTATCGTCGTCACCTGGGCGGCCGCCGAGTGTTTCAAGCACTCGCCCATTGCCGTCCGACTCACCACCCAAGTTGCAGGCAAATTTCAAAACCAAGAGGTCGTTGGCGGACGGCAGACGGAGTCCGGCTGCCACTTTCATTCTCAAGCAGCCCTGGCACTCATCGTCGCCGGAATACTCTGCGGTTGCCTCATCATCGCCCACGGCCAACTCACATATTGGGCCAATAGCGAACGGCTGTTCCGCCATGCCCTGGCCGTGACGGGCGACAATAGCGTTTCGTGCGAGAATTTGGGCGATGCCTTGCTCCATCAGAAGCGTTATGCCGAGGCCGCGGTCGAATTTCGCAAGGTGTTGGCCTTCGATGCCAAGCATTATACGCAAACGCCCGTCGAACTGGCCGACGCCTTGGAAGGACTGGGCCACCGCGATGAAGCCGTCGCTTGCTTGCAAGAGGCGACGCGCATCAATCCCGACAATGCCGAAGCGATTGCCAAGATGGCCATTCTGGGGCGCATCGGCGAAGCCATCCAATTGCTCGATGCGGCGATTGTGCAACAACCGGGCGAAGCCCGATTCTTGCAGCGGCTCGCCTGGATTTACGCGACGTGTCCGGATCATCGCTTCCGCAATGGGCCGAAGGCCGTCGAGTTCGCGGAACGTGCCTGTGAGTTGACGGATCGCAAAAACGTACATTGCCTGCAAACCTTAGCGGACGCCTACCGCGAAGCAAAAGACCCGACCCGCGCCGCCGAAGCGTTGCGCGCGGCACGACGCCTCGACCACGGCGATGCTGCGGCCGATTAACGGTGGGTCTTCGCCGACCCTGCCCACCCAACGGACATTATTTCAGCGACAACTCACCGTTGACGGTGATTTCCTGTCCGGCCTTCACGTCCATTTGCGCCGACTTTTCCCCGTAGCGGAGCTTAAGCAGTCCGGCCTGATCGGCATGGAGCTTGGCGTTTTGAAGCTTGCCCTCTTGCCAGGCAATATCGACCGTAAAACCGCCTCGCGCGCGCAGGCCCTTGACGCTGCCATTGCTCCAAATCTTAGGTAGTGCGGGCAGCAAATGGACTTCGCCGGCGTGGCTTTGCAAAAGCATTTCGGCAATGCCGGAGGTGGCACCAAAGTTGCCGTCGATCTGGAACGGTGGGTGGGCGTCGAATAAGTTCAGGTACAGCCCACCTTGCCCACTCACGCTGCCGATGGGCCGCAGGAGGTTGCTCAGAATCAAGTAGGTATGATCGCCGTCGAGGAAGCGTGCCCAGAGGTTGATCTTCCAGCCCATGCTCCAGCCGGTCGCCGCATCGCCGCGATAGATGAGCGACTGCCGCGCGGCGTCGAAGAGCCTCTTATCGTGCCACGTAATATCCGCACCTGGGTAGACGGCCCACAGGTGCGAGACGTGGCGATGGTTGTTCTTGGGGTCGTCTTTGTCCTCCATCCATTCCTGCAATTGGCCGTAGCGACCGACTTGATGGGGAGCGATTCGCTTCCTTGTCAGCTCAAGCCGGTCGGCGAAGTCGGCGTCCTGCCCCAAGGCCCGTGCCGCGGCCGCCGTATTTTCCAACAGGCTGCGGATGATTTCGTGGTCCATCGTCGGCCCCATCACCAGCCCGCCTTGCTCGGGCGAGTTCGATGGCCCGCTGATTAAGTGGCCGGTAAGATCATCTTTGACGAGATATGCAACAAAGAAATCCGCTGCCCCTTTCATGGCCGGGTAGGCCCGCTTGGCGAGAAAATCTTTGTCGCCGGTGAACAAGTATTGCTGCCAGAGATGCTCGCAGAGCCACGCCCCGCCGACGACCCAGATGCCGTGGTTTGAGGCATTGATCGGTGCCGCCCCGCGCCAGATATCGAAGTTATGGTGTACGACCCAACCCGGGGCGTTGTAGTGGGCCTTGGCGACCGACTGCCCGGCGATGGCCAAGTCGCCGATGGCGTCGTCGAGCGGCTCCTGGCAATCGGCCAGATTCGTGGTCAGTGCGGGCCAGTAGTTCATCTCTGTGTTAATGTTGCAGGTGTATTTGCTATCCCAGGGCGGGCCCAGGGAGTCGTTCCAGATTCCTTGCAGATTGGCCGGTTGCCCGCCCTTGCGACTGGAGGCAATGAGCAGATAGCGGCCATATTGGAAGACGAGATTGGCCAGATCGGGATCGTGGCCCTCGTGGAAATCGCGGAGGCGGAAGTTGGTTGGCGCGTCGGCGGACGGCGTGCGGCCGAGGTCGAGAGAAACGCGGTGCAGGAGCGATTGGTGATCGGCAATATGATCGCGACGGATGGCTTCGAGCGACTTGGAGGCGGCGCGGTCGATGGCTTCCTTGCATCGAGCCGCCGGATCGGCACTTAACTCGCGGAAGTTCTTGAAATTGGTCGCCGCAATGAGGCGGATCGTCGCCGTATTGGCCGCTGAAATTCGCAGCCCTTGGTCTTCGACGGCAACCTTGCCGCCGTCCGTGATTACTTGAATCACGCACTCGAAGTGGACGCCATCGGCCTCGACCTGCCCGGTCAGTACGATGCGATTGCCGTCGGCTTTAACCGACGATTGCTTGTGCGGACTGGTGAGCCGAATCAGGCACTTGATCTGGCCCGGCTCGTTTGCGGAAAGATGCGAGACGACGAGCGAATCGGGATGCGAAGCAAAAACGTCGCGGCGAAAGGTTACATCGCCGACGCGGTATTCGGTCGTTGCCGTTGCCGTATCGAGATCGAGCCAGCGACGATAGCCCGAGACCGACTCGACCGCCGGAAAATCGAGCCACAGGTCGCCGCAAGGCTGATACTTCTGCTGGTGCAGCGGCTCGCTCATGAACTCCTTACCGGCCAAGCTTTCCGCCGCACCCTGCCGCGAATGGGCCAGCGACATCTTCTCGCGGGCCGCGCGCGACTTGAGATCGGGATCGAGCTTGCGGGCTTCGCGCTCGGCCGCTCGGCCTTCTTGCAACAGGCGGCGAATCTCAGGCAAGGCTTTCGCCGCACCTTCGTGGGCATAATCGTGCGGCTTGCCGGTCCAGACAGTATGCTCGTTGAATTGAATCCGTTCGGTCGTGATGCCGCCGAAAACCATCGCCCCCATCTGGCCATTGCCCACCGGAAGAGCGTCCGTCCAGCCGTTGGCCGGACGCAGATACCAAAGACAGAGCTTGCCGGGAGATTGGGTCGGCTCGTCGAGGAACTTGCCGCTAAAATGCGAGGTGGCGACCGTTTGTTTTGCAGACGGCTTCGCGGCCAAGGCAAGCGGCTGTGCATGAATGGAAATGAAAGCAAGCAGCGAGATCGCGGACAGTAAGCGTTGGAGCGACGTCATGGAATGTTCCCAGTAAGTGTGGTCGATGGAATCGAGCAAGTTCTATCCCAGGACAGGCCCGATGCAAGGTTCTTGTCAGTCGGTCCATCTTAACGGCCGCTTTGCCGAAAAGCGATAGCCAGGGCTTCCAAGTATAATGACGTACTGGGAACGCGAAGCCGAAAAGAGAAAAGTTTCGTAGTGCGTTGACATCACGGTCTATCGGCGTAAAGTTTCCTGGGATAATGTAGGTTTCGTCGGGCGGACGGAACAATTGTGCCGGGAAGTTCGGGCAAACGTTGCTTTTCGTGGGCTCGTCGTACCGCAGCCTCGCCCGGCAGGCGGAACCTACGGCCGTTTATCGCGAGTTTAACACCTGTGACGCCTACGCTAAGTTTGATACTAATGCTGTGCGTTTCGCTGGCCGAACCTGCCAAGGAGGAAGACCCTTCCGTACGGGCTCAGGCCACGTTGCGGCGCGTTGCCAAACTGCCGACCGAGCAGCAACGGATGTGGCTGCGGGTGGTGAAACAGCGTTACGATTGGTCCGTGCTGTTGACGATGAAGCCCGAAGAGGGCAAGCGCGAGCAAGAACGCATCGCCCAAATCCTGATGCAAAAAACGGTCGGCTGGGCCGCACTGGTCGATTTGTTGCGTCAACTCGACCAACGCGAGAAGTTGGCCATATCGCGACTCGTCCGCCAGTATCGCACGCAGGTCTATGAGACATTCGGTAAGCAGCAACAAGAGCTGATCGATCGCCAGGAGGCGTGGTATCGAATATGGTCGAGTTGGGAGAAAGCCGGCAGCCCGCCGGAACAACAGGATCAGCTCATGGACTGGCTGGCGGATGCGATCAAACTTTCGGTACGCGACACGCTTGGCGTCCTTCCGCCCGACCCCAAATTCGGCGATGACATTCCGTTGCTTTCGGAAGCCCTCGTCAAGCAATTGAGCAAGCCGCCCGTCAAGCCGAGCAAACCGCCGCCATCGCCACCGCCGAGCCGTCGCCCGGAATTCGACCTACCGCCACCGCCAGATTTGCTGGCTCGTGGGCCGTTGCTACTGCGCGTGCCGGATGGACGTCGATCCGAAATATCGAAGAGCGCGAGTTCTGACGCAATCGTGCCGCGACATATGGAAAGCCCGTCTTCGCCGGCGTTTGAAATAGTCCTGCTGCCGATTGCGGTGCCCGAAATTCGGAAGTTCGCATCTCAAGTTTTGCCCGATCCGCGACAATTGACGGCCGCACCGCCGTTGCATCCTCCGTTGGTTGTGCGGGCACCGATGGTGACTGCAGTACTTCCGCCGGAAAGCGTCGCTACCGCCGAGGCTCCCGCGAGCAACCGCGTATCCAAGCCGCAAGAGTCGGCCACGGATCGCCGGCCGGCGGAATTGCCGCAATCGCACGACGTGGCAATACCAGACCGCGCAATTGTGACGGTTCCGCCCGCAGCCGTGCCAACGCAACCGAACGTTCCGAACATTTCGTCCGACGCGACTCCAGAACTTTCCGGCAATCCTCGACCGCCGCGCGAGGATTTGGTGGCCACGCTTCCTCGTAATTTGTCGCAGTCGTCGTTACCTCACGATCAAAACCGACCGAGTACGCGCATCGTAACGCGCGTTGAGCGAAGACCGCTACCCGCGAACGTTCCATCGGCGGAGTCCGACCCGGAAGATCAGCATGCCCACGTCAACGTCGAGGAATTAGCCGCGCGGATCAGCGGCATCAACTTGAGTTTGCGGACGCTGGAAGGCGAACTGAACGAAAAGAAGGACTACGGGGCCGATCAACTCGACAACTTGCTGAACCGGCTCGACATCCTCGTATTGCGGCAAAAGGACTTGGCCCTCTTTCGCGATTTGATCGCGCCTCAACAACAAACGAAGGTCGGCAAAATTGACTCTTCGCGTCAGGCGGTTTCCAACATGGGCACCCGCATTAGCGATCTGCGGTCCAAAGTACGTGACAACGAGACCTTGCCCGCCGTGGAGCGGACGGCAACGCTCAAACACCTCGACGATCTTTCCGACCGCTTGGCGACGATGACGACGGAAAAGTAGGTAGATTCCTCCAGCCGGGAGGAACTATTGTTTTTCGCCCTCCGCTTCTCCCCTGCGGGAACGGACATTCGCGTCGGCACGAGGGGAGAAATTGACGTGCCGACCGCCTTGCGTTCAATGGATTCGACGCTAAGCGTGGGAACGAGGGCAAATCCTGGACGATCTCGGAAGTCGGTTCTACAAGCGGAACTCTTTTACTCAAATCTTGCCGCAACGCGGCATTTTCGCTACGCCGGCCATACGACTGTTCTTCCGCCACAACCCCTGCAATTCTACTGAACCTCGAATCAGAAACTGCCCATTTGTCCCAATTTAACGCAGATTGTCAATTTGGACAAAAGTGGGTAAAATCAAAACGGATCCGAACTTTGCGGTACTCCTGGTTAAGGTGCTTGCATGAAACGCTCGGAAGGGGTATTCTAAGGGTACTCGACAAGATTACTATTTCTTGACTGTAGTTAGTGCCCGTCGGATCGAATGCTCGTACTTTCCCGAAAGCCCGGTGAGAAAATCTTGATTGGAGACAATATCTCCGTGACGGTGGTTCGCATTGCGCCTGGCGTGGTTCGGATCGGGATCGAGGCCCCGGATGGCCTGCCAATCCTACGGGAAGAACTGACGCTCGGCGACGACGTGCCGATGGACGGTCGGCCTCAGACCAGATCGGTTGATGTAGGCAAGTCTTAGGGCAAGTTAGTTAGGACCGGCGAATCAATAACTGTACTCATCTCGCTCCGCGAGATGCATTCCATCTCGCGGAGCGAGATGAGTACGTTCCGAAAACCCGACACTTAT
>JANXOJ010000081.1 GCA_025353625.1 Planctomycetota bacterium
GCCTTGGAGCGGCTAACACTTTTCGGGCTGACCATCGTTGCCGGGCGGCCGATGCGTTATGGGCCGATCGACCCCGATGCCTCGCGGCAGCTCCTCATCGAACGCGGCCTCGTGCAGGGCGATATCGAGCCGAAGCCGGCGTTCCTCGCGAAGAACGAAACGCTGTTCGACGAAATGGAGTTGTTGCAAGCCAAGGTCCGGCGGCACGATATCGTGCTGAGCGAATGGGAGCGGATAGCGTTTTACGAGCGACGCCTGCCGGAGCAAGTTTACGATGGTGCCACGCTCATCCGCTGGCTCCGCGAGTCGCGGACAAATATCGATCTGCTAACGATGACGCAGGCCGACTTGCTGCGCGAAGGAACCGAGGTGCGGCAAGAGGCTTTTCCCGATCAGTTGGCGGCAGGAAGCTGGGAATTGCCGCTGGAATATACGTTTGAACCGGGCGAAGAGCACGACGGCGTGACCGTCACGGTGCCGCTGGAAGCCGTGAATCAGGTTCAAGCCGAGCCGCTCGATTGGCTCGTGCCGGGGCTGTTGGAAGAAAAGGTTCTGGCGATGATCCGCTCGCTGCCCAAAACATTGCGCACCCGTTTTGTGCCCGCCCCGGAGGCCGCACAAAAGGCGATTGCCCTCTTGCAGCACGGCCGGGGGAACCTGCACGTCGAGGTCGCTCGCGCGCTGAGTCAGATAGGCGGTGTCGATGTCGCGCCGCGAGATTTCCAGGAGGATCGCTTGCCTGCCGAATTGCGGATGAACGTCCGCGTCACCGATGCCCGAGGCCAGACCTTGGCCACCGGTCGCGACTTGGAATCGTTGCGGCGGCAGTTGGGCGTCGAAGCGGCGGAAGCCTTTACGGCGATTGACGATCCCCAATGGAACCGCGATGGCCTCACAACCTGGGACTTTGACGCCCTGCCGACGGTGATCGAGGTCTCGCACGGCCGCCTTGCGATGCGGGCCTATCCGGCGTTGGTCGATTGCCAGACTTCGGTTTCGTTGCGCTTGCTCGATTCGGCTCAACGTGCCGAACGTGCAACGCGATTCGGACTGCGGCGGCTGTTTCTGTTGGCGGCTTGGCGCGAGGTGAAGACGCAAGTCGATTGGCTGCCGGGAATCGACAAAGCCAAAGCGGTGGCCGCGCCGATGGAAGGCTTCGATCTGCGGCAGCAACTTGCCGACTTGCTCGCCCATCGCGCCTGGCCCGACGACGTCGATGTTTCAAGAACCAAGGCCGACTTTGAAATCGCATTGGCCGCCGCTCGACAGCGGATCGGATTGGCCGTGCAAGACATGTCGAGCATCGTCGGGCCGTGGTTTGAAGCCTACGATCGAGCTCGTACCGCGGTGGATGCCGCCGCTTCCGGCGCGGTAGCAGCGAACGAGGCCCCCGCGAAAGTGGCCGCCATTAAACCGGCGGCGGCGGTCTGGGGCAAGTTGACGTTGCCGCCGGCGCCGTCTCCCGTCAAGTGGCAATACGCGCTCGACGACATTCGCGATCAACTCGCGCGTCTTGCCGGGCCGACCTGCTTCCAGACGACGCCGTGGGAATGGCTGAAACATTGCCCCCGGTATTTTCGCGCAATCCATACGCGCATCGAATCGCTGTTGAGCGGCGGCATTGCGAAAGACCGCGAGCGGTTTGAAGAATTTACCCCGCGCTGGCAAGCGTATCTCGAATGGGTCGAAAGGCACGGGCCAAGTTGTGAGGCCAACCCGGAATTGATCTTCTATCGCTGGATGCTGGAAGAATATCGCGTCTCCGTCTTCGCGCAAAAACTGGGAACATCGATTGCCGTTTCGCCCAAGCGATTGGAACAGCAGTGGTCGAAAGTTGTGTAGGCGCAATCTATGTTCCTGACGGTTGCTGATTTTAGAAAGGCTCACGCAAAGGCGCGACGAGGATTCGCCGACTAGGCCAAAACTGGCAAACTTGACACCGGAAGCCCTTTCGATGACACTTACGATAGGTTTTTTTTGCTTTCACTCAGTCCTTATGGGCTATCGCACGACGCGCTTTCGACCGATCGCCGTATATTGCCTGCTCCTCGTGCCTAGCGCAGCGGATGCGGCCGTCGTCGCGATTACGAAAACCGTCGACGCAACCATCGACGCGCGCGGAATGACGCTTGCCAGCAACGCGCCCTACGGCAGTGCAATCAACGGAGAAGCGTTTGAAACCGATGTCGTTAGCTCGTACAACGGCTACCAGTACACGGCCTATTGGGCCAAGGATGCGTCGGGGGCGACTCCCAGCTACTACGTTGCGGTGGCACGACGTCTGGCCGGAGCGGCAACGTGGGATGTCGCCAATCTGACGTCGTCGAAGTTCGTCAACGGCATGTCGAATTCCACGCCGTGGGACGCCCACAACACCGTTTCGCTAGGCATCGACCCGACCGACGGCACGCTGCATCTGGCCTACGACATGCACGGCAACACACTCCGCTATCTCAAGAGCAGTCTGGGAGTGGCAACCAGTGCGGCTACGACAACCTGGTCGAGCTCGCTTTTCGGCAGCGAAACGGCGATCCTCAGCGGGGGTGCGACGCAGACGTCCGTAACTTACCCCATGTTCGTCCGCACGCCAACCAACGACTTGCAGCTCTTCTTTCGCCGCGGTGCCAGCGGCGACGGTTCGTGGATGGTCTTCAATTACAGTGGCAGTTCTCACGCATGGGACGGCGGATACCAGATCGATAGCGGCACGACGGGAACGTATGCCGCCATCGGTTCGACGCAACGCAACGCCTATCCCAATGGATTTACGTACGACGTCAATGGGCGGCTGAATGAAACGTTCGTCTGGCGCGAGAATACCAACATGGGCGGCAGCGGCTCGAACCACGATATCAACTACGTCTACTCGCCCGACAGCGGCACGACTTGGCTGAACAAT
>JANXOJ010000151.1 GCA_025353625.1 Planctomycetota bacterium
CCACAAGCAAGCAAAGTCAACGTCCCCAACTCGGCCATGATGGCGAATTGGCAGTTGTGGACTAAGGCGGCCCACCCGGAATGCGATTGAACATCGAGGCCGTATTCGCCCGGATCGCCAGCCCTTGCCGGCAATAAAAGCATTGAAGGCCGCACCGCGACATTGGCAACTCGATTTCGCAACGCTTGCGATGTAAGTGCCGTATCTATTCTATGTTCCCTATTTTGCCATCGAGTCTCCATTCGCTCTGGCAACGCCTCGTTTTTCCGGCTACAATCCGCTCCACCCACAGTGCGCACGGAGGCAGCACATGTCCATGATCGGCAATCGAAAGCAGAGGCGGGCTGAAGGTCAGCAGGCGCGGGAGGCTGCGCTGGGGGGGCCGCTGGCACCTAGAAAGCGACGCCCGATCCACCGTTGGGGGGTTATCCTCCTTGTCGTTCTTCTCCTGGTGGCCCTGCTGCCGACGCTCGTCGCCTTTACACCGCTGGCTTCGTATCTCGTTCGCCGCGCGGCGGGCGTGAATGGGACGGTCAAGTTTCGCTCGGCATCGCTGGGGTGGTTCTCCGGCGTGTCGCTGTCGGGCCTCGAAATCGACGATGCTCAGAACCAGCCGGTCCTAGAGGCCGACCGTTTCGCGATCGACCGCTCGCTCTTGAAGTTGCTCATCAACTCGTCGAACGTTGGCACGTTGAAGATTGAAAAACCGCGACTGAATATCGCCTTGACCCGCGATGGCAGCAACTTAGAAACCTTGATCGCTCCCTGGCGGACGAGCAGTGGCACGTCGAGTACCGGCGTCGATCTGGGCGTGGAAGTGACCGATGGCGAAGTCACCATCGCCGACGCCGAGACGCAACAGAACTGGCATCTCAGCGGATTGCAATTCGGACTCGATATGTCGCGGAAGTTTTCGATACCGACGCGCGTGGAAGCGTCGGCAGCAATCGACGATGCCGCGCACCCCGGTAGCATTACGGTGAAGAGCCATGCCGAGACTTCCAGCACGCCTCCGGCCGACGCGACTGCCGCTTCCGGCACCGATGGAACGCTTTCGCTGCAAGCCACCGCGCTGCCGCTGTCCATGTTCGAGCGCGTTGCCGCCCGCTTTAGCCCCGGCCTCCGCATTTCGGGCACGCTGGATGCCACAATTGAAAACCAATGGAGCGGCGCGGCGAAGACTCAGATCAAGTCCGATATCACGGCGGCAAATCTGGCGGTCGGCTCGCCCGCGTTGGGGAATGATGTCGTTCGCATGAATCGGGCGCATGCGGTTTGCCAGGCCGTGCAACTCGATCGGCAACTCGATCTGGCCGATTCCAAAATTGAGACGGACGTTGGCACGCTGACTGCATCTGGCCGACTGGATCTCGGCGACAACGGCATCAACAGTCTGGCCGATCTGCTGCGGCAGCCCGATTGCACGTTGCAAGGTAATCTCGATTTAGCCAAGCTGGCGCGGCTGATCCCTGGCACGCTCCGCGTTCGGCCCGGCACGGAGATTACGTCGGGTGATATCCGTCTGACGGTGCATGCGGGCAAAACTCCCACGGCGAATCGCGGTGCGGCTGAAGCGGCAGCGGACGGCACGAGCTGGGAGGCGCGCCTGGAAACGAGCCACCTCACGGCGATGGATCACGGTCGGCCGATTTCTTGGGAAAAGCCGGTGCTTCTCGTGCTGGCCGCCCATCAAACCCGCCAAGGCCCCTTCGTCGATAATCTCCTTTGCGATTCCGATTTTTTACGCATTACCGGCAATGGAACGCCCGACAAGCTGACGGCCAAGGTCGTGCTCAACCTTCGCAAGCTGACCGACGAGTTGGGCCGCTTCGTTGACTTGGGCGGGCTGGTACTTGCCGGCGATGGCGACGGAACGCTGCAATGGAATCGCGACGCTTCGGGTGGATTTGAGACCAGCGGACAAGTGCAACTGCGCGGCTTCCAAGTGCAAATTCCCCAGCAGCAACCGTGGACCGAAGATGTCGTGAATGTGGGGCTTACCGCCAAGGGCCGCACCGACTATGCGGCGCAAACACAACTCGACGCGGCTACGCTGCAACTGCGAACCGCAAGCGAGCAGGTTGATTTGCGGCTCGTACAGCCGCTGGCCGCCGGTCTACTCACCGGCCCGATTCCGCTCGATCTTCAGGCCCAAGGGAGCTTGGACCGCTGGCCGGGACGCTTGGCACGTTTCATGCCGATGCAGAATGTGCAGATCAACGGCAACTATCGGGCGTCGGGCCAAGTTACCGTCGCGAAGGAGTCGCTGGCCCTTACGAGCGGCAAGTTCATCGCGACGCAATTGGCCGTGCATGGCACTAGCGGAAGTTGGTCCGATCCCTCGCTGGAATTGACCGCTGCCGGACAATGGGATTTTGCCGCCCGGCGAATGCAATGGGAAGCCAACGGCCAGTCGTCGCAGGAACCTCGCGTTCGCTGCGTGGTGCAATGCAGCTATCGGGAGGCCGACGGGCTATTGAAGATTGATCAATGCGAGTTGACCACCGGCGTAGCAGGCGTCAAGGCTAGCGGCCAGATCGCCGTGACCCAAACCGGCGGCGACGTACAAATCGGCGGCAATATAGATTATCAGTGGGACAAGCTCGGCCCCCTCTTGCAGCCCTTTCTCGGAGCGGCAGTGCAAATTCATGGAGGCGGAACGAGCCCGATCTCCTACCGCGGCCCGCTCTCGCCCGCTCAAGGCGAAGGGCAGGCGACGCTCCAATTCAGCGGGGCGGAAGTTTACGGTTTTCAACTCGGCGGCGGCGAAATCCGTGCGCGGCTGGCGGGCGGCATTCTGCAAACCGAGCCGCTGGAACTGACGTGCAACCAAGGGACGATGCGCTTGATGCCGCAATTGCGATTGGATCGCCAGCCGATGGAGTTCCGCATGTCGGCGGGCACGCTGGCCCGGAAAATCCAACTCGATACGGCAGCCTGTCGTTCCGCATTGATGTTCGTCGTGCCGATTCTCGCTTCGGTCACGCAATCGCAGGGCCAGTTTTCGATCGAACTCGACGGCTGCCGCGTTCCGATGGGCGACCTAAATCGGGCCGAAGTCGCCGGACGGATGATCGTCCATCAAGCCACGGTAGACCCCGGCCCGATGGTGCAACAAATGGCGTCGCTGCTGATGACGCCCCCATCGTTGGTGAAGATCAAACCCGAGTCGGTGATCCAGTTTCGCATGACCGGCGGTCGCGTCTATCATCAGGGGCTGGAGTTACAGTTCCCGGAGTTGACCGTCAGCACGTACGGCTCGGTTGGCCTTGCGGACGAATCGGTCAAGATCATGGCCCAGATGCCGGTGCCGCCTAAGTGGTTTGCCGGGACGCCCGTGGGCGACGCGCTAAAGAAGCAGGTCGTGCAGATTCCGATCGGCGGCACGTTGCGTAGGCCGCAGATCGATCAGAGCGAAATCGCCCGCGTCAGCCGTCAAGTCCTAGGCAGTGCCACGAAGAGCGTGCTGCAAAGCGAGATCGGCAATCAGTTAAACCGCTTTCTGGGTCCGGCGAAGAAGTGATTTGAACAATTGCCCGTTTTGAAATCGTCTCACTTCGTCCCGCGCAAGGTACAGGGTCGGCAACCGCCTAGGGCTAGCCAGGGGTGGAGGGCAAGCGCACATTGGTTATAATGCCAAAGGTACGTCCGCCGAATTGAGCTGGACGCCGCATTAAACTTTGCCATTCTTACCAATCTCGGATCAAGAAAGTGGAAAACGATAACGTAGTATTCTGGCTCATATCCGGCTTAAGCCTTTTCGGCTTGATCGTTATGTGGACTCGCACGCGCTTTGCCCTACCCGGCTGGATGGGGCTGTACGCGGCCATCTTGCTCATTGCCGTCCTAGGGCGGTCGCTTGAGCAGCCTGCGATTATCTATGCGGCCGCCGCCATTTGGCTTTTGTTGGTATTGTTGCCGATATTGCTTATCAAGCTCTCC
>JANXOJ010000123.1 GCA_025353625.1 Planctomycetota bacterium
CGGTGGCCTGGCCATCGTCGCCGGTGGTGACGAGCGGGTTCCAATAGCCAGTCTCTTGCGGCAGCATGGCAGAAAGCAAGATTGCTCCCGACGCATTGAACTCGTTAGCCATTGCGGCGGCCTGTTTTTCGTCCATCTTGCCGTTGTCGCCCAGCCGCACGTTGCGGAACGTACCGCTATTGTCGCAGACGAAGATTTGCGATTGGTTCTGAGCGATCAGGCCGTTGAGATCGCCGCCGGTGATGTTCGTTCCACCGGTGAACGTGTTGCCGCCGTTGAGTTGCAGGGCATAGTTGCTCGACTTCTTGCCGTCGGTGTCGATTTCAGCGAAGTAGTTCAATGTATTGTTTGGCGTGTTAGCGGCAAGTCCGCCGCCGTCAGCGTAGGGAAGTGCCCCATCGCGGCCAAGATTGGTGCCGAAACCGAATTGTAGATTCGCTTCCTGCTTCATTCCCACCTTCGCCCGATTGCGGCCCGTTTGCGACAACGTTCGTGCGGCCAAAGCCTTCGCGTGCTCGGCGATCGGTGCGTCGTCCGAAAATTCATTAACATCGAGCAGTGAATCGGAGTCCCAGGCTTCGGACGCAACCTCGTCCTTGACTAGCTTAGCGAGTCGTTCCAGATCTCTAGCATTGAGATTGCTCCGTGCCAGCACGCCCGTACTTTCGAGAAACATCGACTTTCCGGTTACTGCGAAATCGCCGCCAAGAGGTGTCGTTGCCGCCACCGCATTCGCCGCCTTGCGGCTTTCATCCTCTTCCCGTGCCACTTCCTCGCGGTCCTTCTCCGCCAGCAGACGCGGGTTGATCGGCTGCGTGGCGGGGCGATAGGCGAACGTGATGCTCGACGTGCAGCGGACGGCCGATTCGCGGTCGGCCCCTCGGAAGAAGTCGCCCATCGAAGGCAGCGGCGACGCAAACCGCTCCAAGAGCGATTGCTCGATCATCGCCAAACTCAACTCGGCCGCCACCGGCTTGCCTTGCGGATCGGTCGTGCTGATCGTCACTTCAAGCTCGTCGCCGGGGCGGACATCGTGGGGCGTGGTGGGTGGTGCGTGGGGGCTGGTTTTCTTTTTCGTGGCGATTTTCACGCGCAAGTCGCGCTCGACGGTGAACGGACTCGAAGCCGCATGAAAGCGAACGATCGGCCGCGCGTCTCCGGTCCGCCTCTCGTCCCGCGTATCCGTCATCACGGCCACCGCCAATTCAAAATTCGGTGCCAACCGAGCGGTCATCGGTATCTCCAACGCATTCGCCCCCGTCTTCAACTCGACCAGCTGATAATCCAACACCCGCGCCCCTTGAAACGCCACCAACGCCAACGCCGGCGGCTCGCGCCATAGAAGCTGCACGGCGGCCTTATCGCCAACTTTGAACGTGTGCCGATCGGCAAGGATGCGGAGCCGCAGAAGGTCGTCTTCGCCGCTGATTTGCAGCGCGGACTGCCCGGTGATCGGATTGTGGAAGCGGTCGGTCGCCTCGGCGCGGAGGAAGTACCGCCCACCTTTGGCCAGCTTGAGCGACTGCCGGACTTTGCCGTCGGCGGCAGTCGTTAGTTCGTGCTCTTCGACCAGCTTTTCGCCCGCTCGGCCTTCGACGACCGTCCGCTCCACGACCTTCAGCGTCAGCTTTTGAACCAGCGGTTTGTTTTCGGCGTCGCGGATATTGATCGTCGCTTCCAGCGATTCGCCCGTCACATAGACTGGCCGCACCGTCGTCACGCCGATGGAAAAGCCTTGGGCAGCCAGCACAAAGTTCACCTGCGCATTGACGTTGCCCTCCGGCAGTTGCACTGCCAGCGGCAGAACCTGCGACTCGCTATACTCCCGCGTGAGCAGCTTGAAGTGGACCTCGCCCTTGGCGTCGGTCGTCGCCGTCTCCTGGCGGTCGGCGGCAAGCCGATAGCGAATCTCGCGACCAACCACCGGGGCACCGTAGTAGAACTCGGCGCGGATATTCCCTTCGATGGTCTCGCCGCGGTAATAGACCTTGCGGGGCGTATCGACGACGAGGCGGATCGGTTCGAGTTGGTACT
This sequence comes from Planctomycetota bacterium, assembly GCA_025353625.1. GTDB lineage: Bacteria > Planctomycetota > Planctomycetia > Pirellulales > Thermoguttaceae > JANXQG01. The sequence continues at coordinate 2,035 of JANXOJ010000123.1, forward strand.
CGTGGACCAGGAAAGTCCCCTGGAAATTCTGCGTGCCGTTGTCGCGGACCAGCACGCGATACTGCCCCTGCGGACTCGACGGCGGCAGGACGAAGTGCGTATGAAAACTGCCGAGCGAGCTGAGCTTGACCTTATCCTGCCGGACGGGCCGATTGCGGCTATCGAAAATTTCGACCACATACTCTTTGTCTTTGTCGATCGCGTAGGCATCATCGACCGCGCGGCGGAGGCAGCCGCGCACATTAACCAACTGCCCGGCACGATATGCCGGGCGGTCGGTGTAGATATAGCCCTTATCGGTCAGCCCTCGTGCGACGCCGACACCTTGCAGGTTGAGCACGTTCGAGGCGATGTTGCCATCGCTCACGGCGAAGACGCGAATATCGTTCGACTCCAGCGGGCCCCGCGCGGCCGCAAGTTTGGAGTCGGCGGCGATTAAATCCTTATAACTCTTCTGAAAGACGCCGTCCTTGCCGGTCGTCGCTTCGCCGATGACTTCCTTGCCGTTGGATACCAACAGTCGCACGCCGGGCCACGGCTTGCCGCTGTGCATATTTTCCGCGAAGATAAAGACCTCGTCGCGGGAACTTTTCACGATCACGTCGAGATCGCTCTGGACGACCATTGTCGTCGCCTCGAGGGCCTTGCTGCTAACCGTCACCGCCATCACGCCACCGCGTAAACCAGGCTTTCCCGCCGGAACTTCGATATAGCTCTCCAACTCCCGATGCTTAGCATATTTCGGAATCTTGAATTCAAACGCGGCATCGGGGTCGATGAGCGAAATATCGAGACCCTCCACACCGCGAGCAAGGTGCATCTTTCGGAAGTAGGTTTCCAGATCGACCTTGAAGGCGCGAACCGAGACCGACTCGATGTTCCGCGTGACGATTTTCAGTTTGGGCGTTTCATCGCTGCGAAAGACCCGCTCCGTGGCAATTGTCATCGTCTTGGCGGTCAGCCGCGCGGCCGCCTGTTGGGCGTTGCCGACGGCCGAACCCCAGGTCACTTTGCGGTACTCGTCCAGGGCCTCTTCCAGCTTGCCGAGCTTTTGTTCGAGCGCGACGCCGATGGAAAATTGCGCCCTGGAAGCCTGGTCGCTGCCCGGATATTTTGAAACGATCCGTCGCCAATTCGCGATGGCCGCGTCCCACTTTTCCTCGGCCACGTTCTGCTGGTTCATGAGCAAGAGGATTTCAGGATTGCGGCCATCCAGCGGATACTTCGCCTGAAAATCGGCGAAAAGCTCGTTTGCTTCGGCATACTTTTTGGCGGTAAGCCGATCGACGGCCGTGAGATATTCGGTTTCGACGATTGCCCTTTGCACATCGCTCCAAGCGTTGTGGGCTGGGTACTTGGCCAGGAACTCGCGCCACGCGACGATGGCATGGACGTAGTCCTTTTGCGATTGATAGGCGCGGCCCAACAGATTCTGGCCGTCGGGCAGTTGCTTGCTATCGCGGCAACGAAGATCGGCAAGGAATAGTTTCAACTCCGCGACGGCATCCAGCGGTCGGCCGCGATTGAGAAAGCTTTGAGCAATCTCCAGATGGGCCTGCCCGACTTTGGCATCTTTGGAAAAGCGTTCCAGGAAGGTCTTCAGGGCAGCGGTGCCGAGGTTCAGTTGCTCGTCGTCGGTCGGATTGGGGATGTTCCAAGTCCGCGAAAGATTGAACTGCGCGTCGGCCATCCGCGACGATTGCGAATCGACATACTTGGCCAAAAGGTCTTGCCAGACGCGGCGGGCTTCGCGGGGGTTGCCCTCGGCGAGGCGACATTCGCCCAGGCGGTAGCGAGCTTCGATATCGAGCGGGCTTGCGGCATGAACCTTGCTGAACTGCTCGAAGAGTGCGGCCGCTTCGGACACCTTGCCGAGGTTCTGCTGGCACTGGGCGATGAGCAGTTCGATTTCAATTTGCTTCTGTGGCAGAGGGCCGGTTTCGAGGGCCTTCTTGTAAAACTCCAACGCCTTGGCATAGTCGGGCTTCTGGTCGTCCTTGGGCGGCTTGAAGTAGACATCGGCAAATTCCAAGTAAATGTCGGCGATGTGTTGCTTGCGATCCGCCGAGAGCAGATACTCGGCCTCGGCCCGATAGATCAACTCGGCCGCGCGAAAATCGCCCTTGCGGGCCAGCGACACGGCCTTCGCAAATCGCGTGCGGGCAAGCCAATCGCTTTTGGGAAAAGTCTTGGCGAACAGGTCGAAAGCAGCAATTGCTTCGTCGTACTTGCCGTCGAGATGCAACGCTCGGCCTTTGAGATAGAGGAGGTAATCTTCCGGGGCATTTTTACGGCCCGCTGCGTCGATCGCTTGGACGGCATCGGCATAGCGTTGGTCCTGCATCATCTCGCGGATGGAGTCGGCAACCCGAGGAACATCGGTTGTCGGCTTAGCGGCTGGAGCGGCCGCTTGGGATTTACCCAAGAAGCCGAGAACTAAAAAGAACACAGGCAAAGCGAGCGATAGCCGTTTCATAGCCGATTTCTCCCGGAAAGGTTGGACCGTTTGGGGCGATGCGATCCGTCGAACCCATTTCAAAATGATACTTTACCGCGACTAGCAAAGCGAATCCCGCCTATTAGACGCACCGGCCTCCAGAAAGTTCCCTACAAAGTACCAGATGAATTTGATTGCCAAGAAAGGCCCCCCGCCGCGTTGATCGCGGTGGAGCGCAAGGCTGGATAGCGAAGACGGCCCCTCGTCCAAGAAAAAGACCGTACCTCATTCGTCGAGGTTGGTGAATCGGGTTGTGCGGCTTCCCTGGTCGAAAAGCCTGATGCTCCACCGACGGTAGGGCGGCGGAGGCGACCCCATATTTACCCCGCTGCAACTTCCGACAGCTAAACTGTTACGATTTTTCAGTTTTACTGCGAAAGCTTCAGCGGGCCGGGCGAGATCAAGTCGTCGTGCTGCGTTTGGCAGAGCCGCACGAGAATTAGCTTTTGCTCCCTGCGATCGTCGTGCTCGTTGCCTTCCAAGAAGAAATAATGTCCCAGACTGCCTTGGCGATTCGGCTGGCTGCCCAAGACAAGGATTGCACCGGGGCCGAGGAGGGCCGAAATCTTCATCTCGTCAAAGGCCCGCTTGGGCCGGCCCAACTCCAAGCGAAACATCGATTGATCGCCGATCCAACGCTGGCGGTTTTGGCCGTGATGAATTTCCGGCAACAGTTCTACCTGCACGCGGCCGTCGGGCTGCGGTGCCACGCTTAGGGCAAATACCCCTTGGGCCTGCTCGTACGTAAGTCCGCGAATTTCGCCCGATTCGTTCACCAGGACCGGCATCTGCGGAAAGATGCCAGAGGCGGTGATCTCGCTGCGTTGACCGGCGCGGGTTTGCAAATGTTGCGTCGTCACGCGCGGCGTCGCGGCCAGATCGGCAATGCGAACTTGCTGGGCCTCGTTGCCGAAACCCGGCTTGTCCTTGAGATCGAGCAGCTTGGCCAAGGCCGGTGGGATTTGACCGGCAATGACGCCCGCACGGAAGCCGTTCTTGGACAATCGTCGTCGGGTCTCGGCGGGAAGATGCTGCTCGTCCACCTCGGTCCATACTCGGCTGTTCAGCTCGGGATCGCCCAGCGGCAGGCGGATGGAAAAGACCTCCAAGGCAACGCTGTCGGCGGACATTTGCGTCGGTTTCAGGATCGATGCGGTTGTATGTTTCATATCTGGGGCCACCCACGCGCAGCCGCTAACGCCCAACAGAAGTGGTAGCGCAATCGCGAATCGAGCCGAGAATAGCGGCATGCCAGTGCGTGAAAAGGAGGTGTGACCCGGTTTGAAACAAGTCTCCAGGCGGCGTAGGTTAGCCGAGGGAGGGGGGCGCGTCAAGAGAAGAAATCGCGAAGCAACGGTTACACTTTCAGCGATGCTTGTGTTACGATTTTGCTACTATCATGGCCGATCCCGATCAACAACGTCGATTTGCACTTGAAGTGGTGCAAAAGCTCCGCGCGGCGGACTATGAAGCCTATTGGGCAGGCGGATGCGTTCGCGACGAACTTTTGGGCCGCACCCCCAAGGATTACGACGTCGCCACAAACGCTACTCCGCCGCAAATACGATCGCTTTTCGGCAAGCAGCGGACGCTGCCCCTGGGAGCTGCCTTCGGCGTGATTACCGTGCTAGGCCCTCGCCCAGCGGGCACGATCGAGGTAGCCACGTTTCGGCAGGATGCCCAATCCAGCGATGGCCGCCATCCGGATGCGGTCACTTTCAGTTCCGCCGAGGAAGACGCCGCGCGTCGCGATTTTACGATCAACGGTATGTTCTTCGACCCCATCGGCGAACGAGTCATCGATTACGTGGGGGGGCAAGACGATTTGAAGGCGCAAGTCGTTCGGGCTATTGGGGAGCCACGCCTGCGCTTTTCGGAAGACAAGTTGCGGATGCTTCGTGCGGTTCGCTTTGCCGCCGGCTTTTCGTTCGCGCTCGATGCGGCAACCGCGGCGGCCTTGCGAGAAATGGTGGGCGAGATTGTCGTCGTAAGCCCCGAGAGGATTGCAATGGAGCTGCGGCGGCTCTTGACCGAGCCGGGCCGTGTGCGCGGCGTGCGGTTGATGCTTGAATTGGGCTTGGCCGAGGTGATCCTGCCGGAAATCGTTCCGCGCGATGCCGAAAGCCAGGCCCAACACCAGCGGACGATGGACGTCGTCGATCGGCTTCAAACGCCCAGCTTTCCACTTGCCTTTGCCGCGCTTTTGGCCGACCGCGCCGCTGCAAACGGCGTGCATGAAATTGGGTTGCGCTGGAAACTATCGAACAAAGAAATCGATGCGGCGACTTGGCTGGTCGAACATCGCAATGCCCTGACGAAAACGCGCAAGGTCGCTTGGTCGAGCGTGCAGCCGCTGCTTGCGCATCCCTGGGCCGCCGATCTCGTTTCCCTGCACGAGGCCCGCTGCATTGAGGATCGACTGGAGTCAGACTATTGTCGGGAATGGCTTGCGCGGCCCCGTGAGGAACTCGATCCGCCGCCGCTAATCACCGGCGACGACTTGCGTACGGCCGGCTTGCCGCCGAGTCCGATATTCAAATCGATATTGCAAGCCATCCGCGATGCCCAGCTTGATGGTAAAATTGAGACCAAGACCGCCGCGCTGGAATTGGCGGCATCCCTGGCACAAAAGTAAGAATCTCGGAGACCTCTTTCATGGACAAAAAACAAAAAAAACGCTCGGACGTTCTCAAAACGCGGATTGCCAACTTACGACAACAGGTCGCCGGTGCGCGCAAGCAAATGGACGATCCCGACGAATTGAAGAACCTCGAAAAGCAGTTGGTTGCGGCGGAAGCCGAATTGGCCAAGATCAAGGACGAATGATCGTCGATCTCACTCGTTCTCAAACGCCTCGCGTTCAAACGGGTTCTGCCGGTAGGCATCTTCGCCGCGCATCCAAAGCACGAGCGAGCAAAGCAGATAGGCCGGGACGAAGAGCAAGCCCCAACGTTCGTACTGGTGTACGTGTATCCGCTCATGGCTCCGCGTGATGTCGAGTGCAATCTCCGATCGACCCAGAACCGCGTGACCGAGCGTCATGGCCATCGGCTCGATGGGCAGCCGCTCGAAGATCCAAGCGAGCATGCCGCCGTGACACTCGACGATGCCGCCACGGACGCGCATCCCCCCGCCCGTGGCCAGTCCAAGAAGCCCAAATCCTAGCCCCACGAGGGTCCAGGGCAATGCCCAAAGAATGTACAGTAGTTGAATAATCTTGGAATGCATGGTGAACCGACCATTATAGTCGGCAAGCATGAGCGATTGTGGCCGCTAAATCGGTAACAATCGTCGCATAAAGTGCGTCTGGAACGTAACTTGCCCTTGCTTTCCGCCCATTCAGTACTAAACTAGAGAACGTTCCGAGAAGCCGCAATTATTGATCCTCCACCTTTTCTCTTCACATTCTCGGACAACTTCGCACCATGAGCAACGATTCGCGGCCGGGCGATTCTCTGGAAACTGGAGAGGCCCAACCTGCTAAGAAAACCGCGCCGACTTTGGTCGAGAAGACCAAGGCCGAGAGCGATTACTTGCGCGGACGAATCGTCGAGGAATTGGCCGGGCCGGAAGATCACTTTAAGGACGCAACGGCCATACTGCTAAAACACCACGGGATTTATCAACAGGATGATCGCGATCACCGCAGGATGCTCGGCGACGTTCGACCCAAACGGCAAATGACTTACGAGTTCATGGTTCGCACCGGCGTGCCGAGTGGCCGAATCACGAGCCAGCAGTTCTTGGCCCAGCTCGATCTGGCCGATCGCTACGGCAACGGCTCCCTGCGGCTGAGCAGTCGGCAAGACATTCAAATGCACGGTGTGGCAAAGCAGAACCTTCGCACGGTCTTGCGGCGCATCCATGAGATAGGGCTAACGACCTTGGCATCCGGCGGCGACGTCCATCGCAACGTGGTCTGTTGTCCGGCCCCCTATCGCGGCGACCCGGTTCACGGTCAGATTCAATGGCTTGCCTCGCAGCTTTCGTCCGAGTTTGCTCCAAAGACCTCCGCGTATCGCCAGATATGGCTCGATGACGTGCCGGCAACGCATCGTGCCAATGCCGCGCAAGAGGTCGCGCCAGAGGTCGAGCCACTCTACGGCAAGAGCTATCTGCCGCGAAAGTTCAAGGTGGCCATCGGCCTGCCCGGCGATAATTGTGCCGACGTTTATAGCCAGGACGTTGGTCTGTTGGCGATTTGCCGGGACTATAACGTGGCCGGATACAACGTCCTCGTGGGCGGCGGAATGGGCATGTCGCCCTCCATGCGCAGCACGTATCCCGTCTTGGCCCAGCGGATGGCCTTTGCCGAGGCGGACCAAGCACTCGACGTCGTCCGCGCGATCTTGCGAGTCTTTCGCGACTTCGGCGATCGCTCGGATCGCAAACATTCGCGATTGAAGTACCTAATCGCCCACTGGGGCCTCGATCGGTTCAAGTCGCAAGTCGAGCAGATTCTGGGCTACGTTCTCGCACCGCCGCGCCCGGACGAGGTCTGGGACATCGACGACCACGTCGGCTGGCGCGAGCAGGGCGATGGCCGCTGGTTCTATGGCTTGCACGTGCCCGGCGGACGAATCCAAGATACGGCGGAAATGCCGCTGAAATCGACGCTGCGGGAAATTTGCGAAGGCCATAAGCCGACCGTATGCCTGACGCCCAATCAGGGCCTTTTGCTCTGCGATGTCTATTGGGAAGATCGCCTGCACCTCGAAGACCACCTCCGCCGTCGCGGCATCAAGCTGGAACACGATATCTCGAATGTTCGCCGCTGGTCCGGGGCGTGCGTTTCGCTGCCAACGTGTCCCTTGGCACTCACCGAGAGCGAACGGGTCATGCCGGCCATCCTCGATCACCTTGAAGTCGAGTTAGCACGCATGGGCCTGGAACGCGACCTCTTCGCCCTGCGGATGACCGGCTGCGCGAACGGCTGCGCGCGACCCTACAACGCGGATATCGGCATCGTCGGCCGCGCGGCGGGCCGCTATGCAATTTACCTCGGCGGCCGGCGGATCGGCGACCGCCTGGGAAATATCTATCGCGACGGCGTGCCGCTGGAAGAGATCGTGGCCGTGCTCCTGCCGGTGTTTGCCTATTTCAAGCAAATGCGATCCGAAGGCGAAACGCTCGGCGATTTTTGCTACCGCATAGGATGCGATGCACTGGTCGCAGTGCTGCCGGAATGAGTACCCATCTCGCTCCGCAAGATGTCGTACCAGTTTGCCATCGTTCCAGTGTGCCATCGTTCCATTGCGAAATCGTTCCAGTGTGCAATCGTTCTGGCCTACGGGCTTCAAATCATCCCTTGAATGCCGTACCCTGTCGAGAACGAGTTCCAAATGGGGCTGCCCAAGAAAGTAGCAGGCACACTTTGTGTGCCGTTTTTCCGCTTATGGATTGTGCGGTCGGGCTTAACCCTATTAAACCTTATCTTAATAAACCTGATTAAAAAGGGAAAGGGAAATTGAATCGTGTTGGAAGACCTCTCGAAGATGCACAGTTTGGTAAGCGATCTGATTCAACTGCCGTCGTCGGCGGCCGAATGGAGACAGTACCAACTTTCACAAGATCAGGTAGCCTTCTTTCACGTCAACGGCTACTTGCCCGGCATCCGCCTCCTGAGCGATGAACAAGTTGAGGTGCTGCGCGACGAGTTGACCTCTCTGCTTGCTCCCTCGCATCCGGGGAATCATCTCTTTTACGAGTACAATTCCAACGAAGCAGCCGATGCGAACACAGTCCTTTTCCATGCGTTGGGGGCTTGGCGGATCGCGCCCGGCATGCACGATGCGCTTTGGAATCCAGCCTTGACGGTCGCCGCGAGCCAATTGCTGGACGGGTCGGTGAGATTCTGGCACGACCAGCTTTTTTGCAAGCCGGCCCAACATGGCGGGGTCGTTGCATGGCATCAGGACTATTCTTATTGGACGCGAACGACGCCGATGGCCCACCTAACTTGCTGGATAGCACTGGACGATTCGTCGTGCGAGAACGGTTGCTTGAACTACGTGCCCGGCAGCCATCGCTGGCCGCTCTTGCCGATTACCGGGCTGGCCGGCGATATGAACGCCATTCAAACCGTGCTGAGCGACGAGCAGCGCGCCCAATGGCGGCCCACGCCGGTCGAGTTCTCCAAAGGTTATGCCACGTTCCACCATCCGCTGACGGTGCATGGGTCGTATGAGAACCGTTCGCAGCGTCCTCGCCGCGCGTTGGTGGTGAATGTCTTTCGCGACGGCACGATCTCGGCCTCGAACGTGCCGCTGTTAAAAGGTGTTCCGCCCGTTCCGGCCGGCCAAAAAATGGATGGCCAGTTCTTCCCGCTCCTGTTCAACGCAGACCTAGTTTGCTGATTTTCCCCCGCCCCTCCCGGTTGTGTCAGCGGCCTCCTTAGGCGAAAATGGGCCTTTTATCCCACGCTGGAGAAACCGATGAAAATCCATGAATTCCAGGCGAAGCAGATACTTCGCGAGGCGGGCGTCGCCGTGCCGCGCGGCTTCGTGGCCGATACGCCCCAGGCTGCGGTGGACGCTTTTGTAAAACTGGGCGGCCCTTTGGCCGTCATCAAGGCTCAGATCCACGCCGGCGGTCGCGGCAAGGGCACCATCCAGGAGATACCCGCTCAGCGCGGCGTGCAACTCGTCCGCAGCCGCGAAGAAGCCGAGTCGGTCGCCGCGAATATCCTCGGCCATACGCTCGTTACGATCCAGACTGGGCCTGAAGGCAAGGTCGTGCATCGCGTGCTGGTCGAAGAAGGCTGCTCGATTGCCCGCGAGTTGTATCTTGCTGCCGTAATCGACCGCGGTCTTGGCGGGCCGGTCTTGATCGCATCGCAGGAAGGCGGAATGGATATCGAGCACGTTGCCGCCACGATGCCCGATCGCATCCTCACCGAGCCGTTCGATGTTGACACCGGCGTTCAACCTTATCAAGTCCGCAAACTGGCCGCGCGACTGGGTCTGCCCCAGGCTGCGCTCCGCAACGCCGAACAGTTCGTCCAGGCATTCAGCAAGCTGTTTCTTGCCCGCGATTGCAGCATGTTGGAGATCAACCCGCTGGTGCTGACCTCGGACAACCGCTTGTTGGCCTTGGATGCAAAGATGAGCTTCGACGACAACGCCCTGTTCCGCCATCCCGAGTTGACGGCCTTACGCGACTTGGCCGAAGAAGAGCCCTCGGAAATCCGCGCGGGCGAGGCGGGTTTGAGCTTCGTGCAACTCGACGGCAATATCGGCTGCCTCGTCAACGGTGCCGGACTGGCAATGAGTACGATGGACCTCATCAAGCTCCACGGCGGACAGCCGGCCAACTTTCTCGATGTCGGCGGCGGGGCCAACGTGCAACAGGTGACGGAAGCCTTTCGCATTCTCGTGGCCGACCCCAAGGTCAAGGCCGTGCTGGTAAACATTTTTGGCGGCATCATGCGTTGTACGACCATTGCAGAAGCATTGCTCGAGGCACATCGCTCGGTCAACTTCAAGATTCCGCTCGTCGTCCGGCTCGAAGGGACGGAAGTCGAAGAAGGCCGCCGCATCCTTGCCGAAAGCAAGCTCGACATTATTTCGGCCCCAGGTCTAACCGAAGCCGCCAAAATGGTCGTCGCAGCCATCGGAAAGTAGCAGGTACACTCCGCGTGCCGTCCGCCAGAAATTGGTGGGTCATCGCGTCGGATGTTGAAACATCCGCACGCTCGACATCACCCTACTAGAAGCAACTTAAAACACATGAGCATACTCGTCAACAAAAACACCCGCGTCATCTGCCAAGGCATCACCGGCAAGTCGGGCCAGTTCCATACCTCGCATTGCAAAGCCTACGGCACGCAAATGGTCGGCGGCGTCACGCCGGGCCGCGGAGGGCAGGATTTTGATGGCATTCCGATTTTCGACACCGTCGCCGAGGCTGTGGAGAAAACCGGTGCCGATGCCACGATGATCTTCGTGCCGCCGCCCTTCGCCGCCGATGCCATTATGGAAGCGGCCGATGCTGGCATCCGCATCGTCATCGCCATCACGGAAGGCATCCCCGTCCGCGACATGGTCCGCGCGGCGGAAGTCGTCCGCCGCACCGGCGTGCGGCTCGTTGGCCCTAATTGCCCCGGCGTGATTACGCCCGAGGAGTGCAAGATCGGCATCATGCCCGGCTACATTCATAAGAAAGGCTCCGTCGGCGTGATGAGTCGCTCCGGTACGCTGACCTATGAAGCCGTTTGGCAGTTGACGAACCTCGGGCTGGGGCAATCGACGTGCGTTGGCCTGGGCGGCGACCCGATCGTTGGCACGTCGTTCGTCGATCTGCTGGAGATGTTCCAGAACGACCCCGAGACGGAAGCGATCTTGATGATGGGCGAGATTGGCGGCTCGGCGGAGGAAGAGGCCGCCGCCTTCGTGAGCAAGCACGTCACCAAGCCGGTGGCCGCATTTATCGCCGGCCGCACGGCCCCGCCGGGTAAGCGGATGGGCCATGCGGGAGCGATCATCTCCGGCGGCAAAGGGACGGCCGGCGAGAAAATCGCCGCGCTGGAAGCTGCCGGCATCGTCGTCGCCGAAAGTCCCGCCGACATGGGTACCGCCGTGCAAAGGGCGATGAGGAAGTAAATTGAAGGTGTACCATGATCGACAACGCCCAACGTTTTGAATCCGCCGCCGCTCGGTTCGATACCGCCCATCGCGACGACCCCACACAACGGACGTTCGATGGCCAAGAATATCCGCTCGCTTTGATTTATCATCGGCGCACGGCGCACTGGCTTGCTCAGTTGGAAGCCGACGCGCCGGAGGTCGTGCAGTTGGCCTGCCGCTGCCAGCATATCTGCCGCTGGAAGGTTCCGCGCGGCGACTACCCGATGGACCGCGCCGGCTACTACCGCTGGCGAACCGGCTTGTATGAGTTTCATGCCGCAACTGCCGGCACCATCCTAGCCGAAGTCGGCTACGATGCCGCAATTGTCGCCGAGGTACAAAACCTGTTGCGGAAGAAGGATCTCAAATCGAACCCGCGGATGCAGCTCGTGGAAGATGTCGCCTGCTTAGTCTTTCTGGAACTCGATTTTGCGCAGATTGTCCACGACTACGACGAAGCGAAGGTCGTGGATATTGTCCGCAAGACCTGGCGAAAGATGTCGCCGCAAGGGCACGCCGCCGCGCTTGCCATGCCGCTGGCTGCCACCGAGCGGGCCTCGATTGAAAAAGCCCTGGCAGGGTAGCGTTCTTGCCGATCATCGGGACCGCCAAATTGAAGCGGACGTCCTACCGGCCAGTTTTCCCAAAGTAAAGCGTGTCGGCGTTGTTTCGGCCCAGGGTTTGCCGGCGGAATAGCAGCCGCGTTAGCGGTAGTCGCAAGCCACCATCGTTGGAATTTGCTGCTTTCCCAGCTCCCTGATGACGAAAGGTATTTATTCGACGGACCTAACCCAAGGCTATTCCGTGAAGTAGAATATAGGGAGGCTCGTTCCGTATTCAGGGATTGCACCATGCCCCGCCCGGCTACTATCGCCGCTCTCTTCCTGCCGCTCGCGCTGGCCGTTGTTGTGTGCGCAGCGGAGGAAAAGAATGCCGCATCCGCCGCTGCGACAAATCGCGGCCCCAAGCTGGGTGAGCCGGACGTGCAGAAGTGGAAAATCGGCATGATCGTTTCCGCCGGTGGTGGGCCGGTCGGCCGCCTTACCGGCACGACGACAATCCCCATGCCCTGGCCCGAACAAAAGCTCAAGCTCATCGCACAAGACCTTTCGCCGGGCGCGACCGTGAGTTACAAACCGTTCGGCACGGCGCGGCAGATAATCGTCAATCTTCCCCGCATCGCCGACGGTAAGGAAGTGCATGCGATCCTGACCATTGAAGTCACGCGGCATACGATCCTTCCGCCGGATGAAACGGATGTCTACGTCGTGCCCAATGCGGCTTCGCTACCCGCCGACTTCAAGCCCTATTTGAATGCCAGCCCCTCAATCGAGAGCGGCCATCCGCGCATTAAGGCCATCGCCAAGCAACTTGCCGAAGGGCAAACCAAGGCTTGGCCGCATGTGAAAGCGATCTACGATTGGGTCCGCAAAACGATCCAGTACAAAAAAGATGCGCCCTTGACGACGTGTGTGGAAGCCATCGACAAAGGCACCGGCGATTGCAATGAACTGACCTCGACGTTCATTGCCATTTGCCGCGCGAGCGGAATTCCCGCCCGCACGGTGCGGATTCCCGGCCACTGCTACCCCGAGTTCTATCTGGAGGACGAGCAGCAGCACGGCTATTGGTTTCCCGCCGAAGCTTCCGGCACGGAGGCGTTCGGCGGCATTCGCACGCATACGCCGATCTTGCAGAAGGGCGATTCGTTCCACGTAACGACGCCCGACACCAATTCCGCGCGGCCGCGGATGAAGACCGAAACCGTTCGCTTCCTTCCCAGCAGCTTAACCAGCCCCAGCATGAAGCCGGGCGGCGGCCAGCCCCAACTGAAACTGGTCTGCGAACCGGCGGAGTGAAATAGTTTTGCCACGCGAAAAGTGCCCAATACATTGGAGCTGCTGAGGGATTGAACTTCCCATACGAGCCAGGATTATTAAGATGCGATTTAATCTGACTATTTTCTGCGGCAAAAAAATCGGGTGGCGTCGAGGGACGCCCTGCACGCATGGCCGGCGAAGACACATTCAATGTGCGACGATCCGTTCTGCGCAAATGAAAATAGTTATCCTAACGTTGCTCCTCACCGCTTCCTCGCCCGCTTTCGGCCAGTTCAAAGAGGGCGATGCCGCCGGGGCAAAAATGGGTGTCGCGCAGAAACATAAATGGAAGGCCGGCATTGTCGTCTCGGCCGTGGGCGGGCCGTGCAAAAACATGGTCGGCTATGTGCCCGTGCCGATGGAATGGCCCGAGCAAACCGTAAAAACCGGCGACCAAGAGCTTTCGCCGGTCGCCAAAGTCACCTTCCAGACCATCGACGAAACGTCGAAGCTGATGATCGTCCGCATTCCGTTCATTCAGGCGGGCGAGGAGGTCAAGGTGCTGATGACCTTTGAAATCAGCCGCAGTATGCAACTGCCTCCACCCGACAAGAGCGTCTTCGTGCTGACGAATCCCAAGGAACTAAGCCCCGAACTGCGCCGCTATCTGGGTGCCAGTCCCAAGATCGAGGTTCAGAACGCCAAAATCCGCAAAGCGGCCAAAGACGTCGGCAGCAACAACAAGCTGGCGTGGGACCGCGTCGAGGCTCTCTACGATTGGATGCGAACCCAGGTGCAATACAAGACGGGCGATCCGGTCAAGGGCGCGGCCGCGACGTTAAAGGACGGCTTCGGAGGGCACGACGACATGACTTCGCTCTTCATCGCCTTGTGCCGCGCGGCCGACATCCCGGCCCGCACCGTTTGGGTGCCGGAGTTCTCTTACGCCGAGTTCTACCTTCTCGACAAGAAGGGCGAAGGCCATTGGCTGCCGTGTTCGCCCGCTGGGACAAAAGCCTTCGGCGAGATGCCCGACACAAAGCCGGTGCTGGCCAAAGGCGACAACTTTCGCGCCCCCTACGACAACCGTGAAAAGCAGCGTTATCTAACCGAATTTCTAACTGGCTCGGGAGCCACCGCTCGCGGCGGCGGCCGCCCGACGGTGCAGTTTGTCCATCAGATGACGAATTGACGTCGATCTTCCCTCGACTTTGAGCGCGTGAGAAAAGTTCTTGAACGGCCTCCGGTCACGATGCTTGTAAAAAATGTTGCGGCATGGTATCGTGCCGTGTCCCGCATACCTTCAATCCGCTGCGCACTTGCGTAGGCATCCACTGATAACTAATGAGCCTCAATACCGATCCACCCAAGACGCGGCGCGGGGTTTTGTTGACGACAAACATGCTTTTCTCGTCCATGGTGACTGGGACTGCGTCGGCCCTCGGTCACGAAGTAGCCGTTGCAGATGATGTGGTTCAGGCGGTCGAACTGTGTCGCGCGAGGCCAACTGCTTACGTCATCGTCGATCTGGGAATCGCGGAGGTCGAGATCGCGTCGGCAGTGGCCCGGCTCCGCGAGGCCGCCGGGGCAGTCCCAATCCTTGCCTTTGGGTCGCACGTCGACAAGGCTCGTCTCGATGCGGCCCGTGCCGCCGGCTGCGACGAAGTATTGCCTCGGAGCAAGTTCAGTGCCGAACTACCTGCCTTATTGCGGAGTTCCTTTGAGGGTGGTCGGCCGAGTTGAATGGCCTTGCAGATAACTTGCTGCGCGGCGGCTAGCAAACCGCCCATTTGCCGCTGCTTGCCCATGCTAAACGATCGTGGTTGACTGTCAGAATTGCGATTCTATAATCAGCATAGCAAGGCAATGAGGCAGGGTATGGCAAGAATGATGATTACTAAGCAGCAAAGCCAGTCGATTCGTCGGCAATTGAAGTCTATGGCGATCGTGCTGGGCCTCTTTATTCTATCGGCGACGGCGGCCTACGCAGACAAACCATCGGCTCCCGCTCCGGTTGTGGAAGCCCAAAATGAGAAGCCCGTCGCCCACCGCAACGGACAGTGGATTCGCATCCACTTGCCGATCGACAATGCCGGCGTGTTGCGTGCCAAGCAGGCGATTCAACGAGGAATGGGCCGCGCAGGCGACATGCGGCCGGTCTTCGTCCTCGAATTTGTGATGCCGGAAGGGGCCGTCGAAGCTGCCCAGGGGACGCAGTTTGAAGACGCCCACAAGCTGGCCAGATTCCTGGTTAGCGACGAACTCAATGGCGCGAACACGGTCGCTTTCATTCCCACCGCGTTGAAGGGCCATGCGGTGCTGGTTGCGCTGGCTTGCGACCAGATTATTATGGGTTCGACGGCCACACTGGGCGAGGCGGGCATTGACGAGAAGACGATCAACAACACCATGCTCGCCGCTTACGAGGAAATCGCCAAGAGCCGGCATACCGTGCCCGTGGAAATTGCTTTGGCCATGCTCGACAAGTCCCGTCAGATTCTCAAAGTGCAGACCGACGCCGACGTGCAATTTGTCGCGCCGGGCGGACTGCCGGAAATCGCCGCTAGGCATACCATTATCAAGCAGGAACAGATCAAGCCTCCCGGCGAGCCTTGGCAATTCACCGGCGCGGAAGGCCGCAAGTTGGGCCTTGTAAAGTATTTGGCGGACGACCGTCGCGACGTGATCCGTGCGATGGAGCTTTCGCCCGAGATTGCCGATGGGGATCCATCGGACGGCAAGCCTTGGCATGCAATCCGCATCGAGTTGAAAGGGCCGGTTCGCGCGGCACATGTCGACGAGCTACAGCGATTGATCGAAGACGAACGCCGCAAGGGGGCGAACTTCATTTGCGTATGGATCGATAGCCCAGGCGGCGACCCGATTCAAAGCAAGCGGTTGGCCGATTGCCTCATCGACATGGATCGCAACGAAGTCCGCACGGTCGCCTTTATCCCCACGGAGGCCCGTGCCGATGCAGCCCTTGTGGCCCTGGCTTGCGACCAAATTGTAATGCAGCCCCGCGCGATACTCGGGGGTTCCGGGGCCTATCAGATGACGGCGGACGAAATCGTTCGCTATCGGCTCATGCTCCGCGACTCCCTCTGCCCCAAGAAGGTCCGCGCTTGGTCGATGTGGGCCGCGATGTTCGACCCGGGACTCGATGTCTTCCGCTGCCGGCGATTGGGCGATGTGGAGTATTTCAGCGACGAAGAACTGACCAGCCGCCAGCCCAAGCGCGAGCAGGGCGAAAAGGGAACGCTCTGGGAGAAGGGCGAAGCGATCACCCGACCCGGCCGCGTACTCTCGCTCAACGACGACAAGGCGACCGAGTATGGCGTGGCGACGCTGGTGGTTGAAAACTTCTCGCAATTCAAGCAGCATTACGGGCTGGAAAATGATCCGACGCTCGTCGAGCCGGGTTGGGTCGATAAACTGGCCCGCTTCCTCGGCACGCACGAGATGGCCGCGCTGTTGATTTTCCTTGGCGGACTGGGCATATATATCGAGTTGCACATGCCCGGCTTGGGCATCGGGGCCTTCATGTCGGTGGTGGCTTTCGCTTTGTTCTTCTGGAGCCACTTCCTGCAAGGCACGGCCACTTGGCTGGAAGTTACGCTGTTCATCACCGGCGGCCTTTGTCTGCTCTTGGAAATTTTCGTGCTGCCCGGCTTACTCATTTTTGGCTTGGGCGGCGGGGCTTTGATTCTTGCCTCAATCGTCCTTGCCAGCCAGACGTTCCTGATTCCGCGCAATGAGTACCAGATGGCCCAGTTGCAAGGTTCGTTGATGACGCTTGCCGCCGGAGTTGCAGGTCTAGTTGGCACGATACTGGTATTGAACCGGTATCTGCCGCACGCGCCCGTCTTGCACAGCATGTTCCTCCATCCACCGGAAGGCGAAGAGGCCGAAGTCATCAGCCGCCGTGAGATGCTCGTCGACTTGAACAATCTCGTGGGGCAGATCGGACTTGCGACGACGCCGATCGGCCCCAGCGGCAAGGCCCGCTTCGGCAACCACCTCGTGGATGTTATTACGAGCGGCGAATTCGTCGCGCGCGATAGCCAGGTTGTGGTCGTTGAGGTCCACGGCAATCGGGTGGTGGTGAAAGCGGCAGAGAAAAGCGTGTGATGCGCCGCATCGAGGAGTACCTCGTTATTTCCTCGGCTCGACTCCTATAAGGTTCCGCACGAAAAAATCTGCCCGGCGGCGACTGCCGTAGGGCGATTCGGCCGCACCGTGGTCGGAACCGGGGATCACCAACATTTCAAAATCCTTGTCCGCTCGGATCAAGGCATTCACCACCTGCATCGTCGAGGCCGGATCGACGTTCGTATCCATCTCCGCCACGATCAGCAACAGCTTGCCCTTTAAGCCGGGGGCCAGGGTGACGTTGGAATTCGCCGCGTAGTGCGGGCCGACGGGCCAGCCCATCCATTGTTCGTTCCACCAAATCTTGTCCATGCGATTATCGTGGCATCCGCAATCGGCGACGGCCACCTTGTAGAAATCTCCGTGCGTCATCGCCGCTGCGGCCGCGTTTTGCCCTCCGGCCGAGCCGCCGTAGATGCCGACGCGGTTGAGGTCGAGGTAGGGGTATTTCTTCGCGGCCGCCTCAATCCACAAGATGCGGTCGGAAAGGCCGCCGTCCGCCAAGTTCTTAAAGCAGACATCGTGGAACTTCTTCGAGCGGTTCGACGTACCCATGCCATCGATCTGCACGACGACAAAACCCAACTCGGCCATCGCCTGCGGACGGTAGAAACTGTGAAAGTTCTTAGGCACGAACGAATCTTGCGGGCCGGCATAGATGTCTTCAATAATCGGATATTGCTTCGTCGGGTCGAACGTCGTGGGCCGGAAAATCACGCCGTAGATATCGGTCGTGCCGTCGCGCCCCTTGGCCGCGAAACGTTCCGGCTGAACGGGAAAATGGAGCCCCCTTTTCACAACGCCTTTTTCCAGTTCGCAGATCAGCTTGCCGTCATCCGCACGCCGCAGTTCCGCGACCGGCGGCATATCGACGCGCGAATAGGTATCGATAATCCGCTTGCCGTCGGGCGAGAAGTCGATCTTGTGCGTGCCGTCGCCTTCGGTCAGCACGGTCAGGCCGGAGCCGTCAAAGTTCACGCGGCAAAAGTGGATGTAATAAGGGTCTTGGCCGGCGCGGATGCCGCCGGCACGGAACCAAACTTGCCGCTGCGCGGCATCGACGCGATCGACGCCGCGAACGACCCAATCGCCTTGGGTGATCTGGTTCTTCACTCGACCGTTCTTCGCGTCGTAAAGATAGAGGTGATTCCACCCGTCGCGTTCCGACATCCAAATGGCTTCGTTCGTGTCATCCAGATAATGCAGGAAGAACTTGCCCGAATAGTCGATAAACGTGCTGCTGCGTTCGTCGATGATCGGCTGGACGGCACCGCTGGCGGCATCGACGGCCACAAGTTGCAGGACTTGATGGCCGCGCCGATTGTAAATGAAGGTGAATCGGCTGGAATCGGCGGCCCAGCGGTAATCGTCGACGTTCCACGGGTTATCGAAAGGGGCAAGATTGACGGAAATTGGCTTCTTCGCCGCAATATCGAAGAGTTGCGGCCGATCGATCGGCAGCGGGTCGCCCGGCTTGACGTACGTGTGCGAATGGAGCTTGGGTTGAAGTTGATCGCGCGGCGACGATTCGATGAAGTAGACCTTGCGCTCCTCGCAGTGCTTCGTCCGCACGGCAACCAATCTACTGGAATCGGGCGACCAGTAAAATCGGCCGCCGTAGCCATCTTCGGCGGTGCCGTCGCGGCTGAGGGCGAACTCGTCTTGCGAAGACCCTTTGACCCAGACATTGTTGTCGCGAATGAACGCTTCGTATCGGCCATCCGGTGAGCGGGCAGCCGACTGCCGACGCGCCGGTCGCCGTCGATTCCCGGGCGTTGCGGGAGCTTGGGGCGATGGCTGCTCATCCGCATCGACGCTCCCCTCCCCCGTAAACGAGAGAGGGGCGGAGGGTGAGGGCAGTTCGCGTTGTGGAACGGCTTGCGCGCCAATCTCAACGGTAACATCCCGATCCTCGGCGACTTTCACTCCCAACGGCTTACCTTTGGCATCGACCACCAGCCAGACGTGCCCCGCGAACGTGTGCTGCTCGTGGGACTCGCCCGGCCGCAAACTGCCGTAGCTTTGCCGCTTGCCTTCCGTATCGATCCAAAACAACTTCACATCGGACGTCGTGCGATTGACGAACGCGACGGTTGTTTCCTCGCCGGTATCTTGGCTGGCCTTGGGGCCACCTTGGAATGGCTGCAATCCGGTCGAAGCCCGCTCGCCGCGCGGAAGGGACTTTTGCGGAAAAAGTTCGTAACTTGCCAACGAGCAACGCCACGAATGCCCTCCGATTTGCAGGTCCACGAAGGTGCCGGTCGCATCGAACTGAAGTTGATCGATCGGCAGACGGTTAGCCGGCACGTCGACGATCTTCTTTTGCGATAGGGCCTTGGCAAGCCGCTCGTGGTCAAAGGCATCACGGCGCATGCCCCGCTCGGCCTGCACGAGTACAAACTCATGCTGCCCCGATCCGGTGCGAACTTTGTACCAGAATTGTCGATTCTCATCGAACCAATGCGGTTCGACACGATCGCGAAAAACCGCGTCGCGAGTTACGCGCGGCAACGCAGCGGCCCGGTCGTAATCGGCCTTGGTCCCTTGAGCGCAAGCCACCAGCGGAGCGAGAATTAGAAACGGAAGATGGATTGCCGCAATTGACGAGCGCATATTGTATAGTTTCCAAGTCGCTTTCGATATTCACCAAGAAACGAAAATACCAACCGCAGGCCAAGCAGACCGCTTCCGACTCAAATCCTCATCCGCATTGAGCGGCCCCTTTTTTCCTCTCTGTTTCGCTTACTTGTCGCGCATTAACTTCACATCGCGCAAGTTGAACGCCTTCCACGTCGCGGCGTCTTGGGCACGGACTTTCACTACTTCCATGCCCGGCTGCTTGATATCAAGCGTGCCGACCTCGATGTTGCGATACGTTTCCCAGCCGCCTGAATTGGCTAGCTTGCCGTTGAGTTTTTGTCCAGCGGCCTCCACGACGAACTGACCCTCGGGCTGGGTCGTGGAAAGGCTGGCGACAACTTTTAAGACGCCCGGCTTGGTAAAAGTTACATTCCACGAGGCCCAATCGCCGGCATCGTCCCAAAAGCCGACGTTCGATTTGCCGCCGTGATCTTCAACCTTGATCTTATCGCCGTGCATTTCGGCGGCACCGGCATCGAGCGTAAGATTGCCTTTGCGATCGGGCTGAATCGTCGGAGTGGCCGCCTTGAACGAAATCGCCTTGAACTCAGTCCCATTGATCTTCAGCGCGGTGGTGAACTCGGAAACCTTCTTCCCCGACACGGTCACGATGAGTGCGTCGGCCGTCTGCTTCCACGAAACTTTGTCGTCGCTGCCCAACAG
>JANXOJ010000160.1 GCA_025353625.1 Planctomycetota bacterium
CCGCTCGTACCGATCCTCGGAATCGTGGCTTGCGTCTGGCTGATGCTCGGCCTGCCTTTGATGGCGTGGATTCGGTTCGATGCTTGGCTACTCGTCGGATTGGTCATCTACCTCATCCTAGGGTGGCATCGTACCGAGGCGGTATAGTCGGTAAATTCGGCTCGTTGCATCGTATTGGCCCAAAATGCCCAGCTTTCCCACGCGGGGCAAGCGTCGAGGCATGGCCGCGAATTGACATATTGGCTGCGGATCAGATAGAGTAGAGACTGGGTTTCCCGGTGTTTTCGCATTATCCAGGCCGATTTCGCGGTCGCGACGAGGTTCCATGTCCATGTTCCAGCGATGGTTGCGATTGTGCGAACGGAAGGCGAATCGTGGACGAGGCCTGCGGGCAAGATCGCGCGGCTTTGAGCGACTTGAGTCGCGGGAGGTTCTCTCCGCTACGTACATCGTCGATCCGGTGGGCCTGGGGGGCCTTGCAAGCGACACCAACGCCGGCACCGTCGATCATCCCCTGCGAACCGTACGCGAAGCGATGGACCGTTCCAGCCCGGGCGATACGGTCCTTCTCCGTGGCGGCACCTATAATGACGCGGCCGGATATAATTTCGATAAGGGAGGGCTGCCCGGCGCGCCGCTTACCGTAAAAGCGTATCCGAACGAACATCCTATTATCGACTTGGGCCAATACTTCCATTGGCAGCAGGATGTCCACGGCTGGTGGTATACCGACATACCCGGTCCCTCGGCCATGGCGTATGCGGGTAGAGTCCAGGTGCAGATTGTCGGTGGCTGGGGCGTCACCGAAGTGCGGGGCACCTCGCTCGACGGACAGCCGATTTCCGGCTTTAGCCAACCGACCGGGGCCGCGATTCAAAACGGGCAGTTGGCCTACGATCTCAGTTGGTACGATACGGCGCACCGCAGGCTTTGGTTTCGGTCGAACGATTTTAGTCCCGTCACGAATCCCGATACGCAATGCGCCGTGGTCTCGCCCGCTTCGCAGTTTCACCTCAATAATACGTCGTGGGATGTGATCGATGGGCTCGAGGTAGTCAATGGCTATTTTGGCATTCACCTGGACAACAGCGATCATAGCGTCGTGAAGAACTGCCGCGTAACCCATTGTACCGGCCAGGGGATTATCGTCGGTGGCGACAACACCGAAATTGCAAACAACTACGTGGACGTTATCGGCGGCCAATTGGGATTCAACAACGGCACGTTCTATCATGCCTCGCTCGACCACTGCTTTTACTTTACCGGTGACGGGGCAAGCATTCACGACAACTTTTTTGGTCGCGATACGGCCGGTTCTTCGGCCCAAGTCATCGTACCCGGTCTGGGTCTTCCGACCACCTTTCAAAACAACGTCCTCTACGGCGGTTGGGAAAGCGGACTTACTTACGAAGCCGACAATGCCTATGCCATTGGCAACGTCATGATTTCTCCGCCCATCTCCTGGCGGGGTACGCCGTTGGGTACGATCCAAAGCGGCTTGCGGATGTATTATAACGATGCCAGCATGGTCGTCAGCGGCAACTACATCGAGGGCAGTGCCGAAGGACTCGTCTTTTATTCGCACCTTGGCTTTCAGCCGGTAATCGGTACGCAAATCGTCGATAACACCGTAGTCAGCGGCGGACACATCGGCGAATTCGACGCTATTCCGAGTTTGATGAACGGCAATCGCTGGGGCGGCGCGTCGAGTTTTGCCGTGCAGTACCCGCATCTTGTGACCTATGCGGACTTTCTCGCTTGGGCACAATCCAAAGGCTTTGAAAGCCAGTCCGTTTACGCAAATGTCGCTGGGATCGATCCGACTGCGTTCGACCAAATGCTCGATTCCAGCCCCAGCCGCCCCGACATTATGGCCGCGCTGCGTCTCTATGCCGCCGCAAAAACCAATGCCGTCGCCGGTCAAACTATCCCCACGACTTTGGGTACGACCTCGGCTCCAGATTCCGCCGGCATTACGCCCCTTGCCGTCGTCGATAGTTATCAGCCAACGGCCAACGCGACCTTTACCGCCGGGGCGGCCCAATCGGTATTGGCCAACGATTCTGACTCGGATGGCGATACCCTCACCGCCACGCTCTATTCGCAGGCCGGGCACGGGCTGGTTTCGATGAATCTCGACGGTACGTTTACCTATACTCCGGTGACCGGATTTTTCGGCACCGACCAATTCGTTTACGATCTCCACGATTCGCGCGGCGGCATGGCCCAGGCGACGGTCACGCTGAATGTCGCGGGAACTTTAACCGCTGCGAACGACGCCTACACGCTCAACAGCCTAAGCCACTTGACCGTCGATGCGCCCGGCGTGCTCGGCAACGATACGTATCCGCCGGGCGAAAACCCTTCCGTGACTTCGATTGCCCCGCAACACGGCACGTTGCAGTTCCGCAGCGACGGCTCGTTCGACTATTCGCCCTCGCCCGGCTTCACCGGAACGGACAGTTTCACCTACACGATTACGCGCTCGAACAATCAGAGTTCAACGGGCACGGTGTCCCTGATCGTCCAGCCTGGCATCGCCGGCCAAATTACCGGTAGTTCCGCCGCCGACGTATTTCGCGTCTGGGCATGCGCGGATAACTCGGGAACGGTCAATGCCTTGAGCGCAAGCCACGGCGTCGTGCTTTCCTACGCCTTGCCAGTTGGCAGCTTTGCGCAATGGGTCATCGCGGGCGGGGCAAGCAACGACATGCTCGGGGTCTATTACACGAATGGAGATCCGCTCCCGTCCGGCGGCCTATCGTTCGATGGCGGTTCTCAGGACACCGCGTCCCTCTTGGACGGCGACCAATTGCAGATTTTCGGAGTGCCGCCGCAGCAGGACGTGACGGTAAGTGCTTCGCAAATTACCGTGAGCGGCAGCACCGCAATCAGTTACACCAATACCGAGAAGTTCGGTCTCGAATTTGACGGTGCGCCCGGCTTTCTGTGGTGGCCGAGCCTGACCATGATGTTTGGCACCGGAAATCTTGTGTTTTCCGGCAATAGCGGCTATGTGGGGGATATCGATTCGGCTTCCGGCGTAGTGCGAATCGACGGCTCGACGTCGATGCACTACCTCTACATTGAAGACCACGGCCAATTGGCCGGTGCCGGCACGGTCGCGTTCAAGACCGACGGTTT
>JANXOJ010000188.1 GCA_025353625.1 Planctomycetota bacterium
GTTGTACGGATTGACGAGCGTGACCTCGACAATCGGCGAGAACAAATTGAGAATCGCATTGAGAAGACTGATCAACGCCAAGCGATTCTCGGGCGAACCAAAAATCCGCTTGAACGCGAAATCGATGATGGGGCGAATTCCAATCGGCATGGTGGTTGCAGAAAAAAGGGATGAAGTTGAAGCGTCGACCGACTACAAGCCAGTATATCAAAAATGGTGCGAAGGAGAAATTAGGTTCATCCGACCGAAGCGAGCACGATCTCAAGTCACCATTCCAAATAAGGGCGTTCCATGCCACAACCCAGGGTAGCGGCGGAACCCATCGCATTCTTGAGTCGGATGAACCTCAATGGAAAACGTCGATTCCGATGCACCTGAAGCGACGGCTCGAAGGGACGTGTGCCCTCACCCCCGCCCCCTCTCCCGTTTATGGGAGAGGGGAGAAAGGATGGAACTACCGTTGGGCCTGCTTGGCGGCCACTTGACCGATGGCACGCACGATGCCTTCTTCGACCTCCAGATGGTACTGCACGCCGTTGGAAATCGGCCGGGCGACTAAGCTGATATGATCCTTGCCGGGCGTCTTCTTCAATTCGCCTGCCAGGGCTGCGGCACCGGCGCGATCCTTCGGCTTGCCGACAGCCGCGACAAAGTTGGTGACTTGCTGAGTCGAAACCTTGACATCGACCGGCACAGCGTCCTTCGTTCCGATCTGAGCCGATGCTTGCACGGCCTTCTTCAGCGTGGTCATCGCATCGCGTCCGGCGGCCAAATAGGCATTGTCCGCGCCGATACCGACGACAATCTCCAGCTTACTGCCAATCAGTCGAAGGGCCATTTTCTCACGCTCTCCGTCGCCTGCGGGAATTGGAATGGTGATCGTGTGGAACTTGATCGACTGCGCCTCGTCGGCATTGAACTTCACAAACTCGGCAACGCCCGCATTCTCGTGCTCGACGGCATCGTAAAAAGTATGCAGCATCTTGTCGAGTGCCGCACCGTCCGAAACGTAGCCGGCCAGCAAGCCGGTGGCGGCCGTCGGGCTAATCAACACGGTGGCCGCTCCATCGACGCGACCACCCTTGACGATCTTCTCTAGCAAGTCGCCCGCACCGTTAATCAACTCTTTGGCTAGCGCCCGTTTATCGGCGGGCGTTTTCTTTTCGGAATCGCGCAAGATATTCGAGCGCGCCAATTCAATGAACGCACTCAGCGAGTCCTGCTTGGTAGCGGTAAGAACTCCGCCGAGGGTAGCACTAGCGGCCGATCCCGGCAGACGGAAGCCGGCAAATCCGGTGGTCGCCTTGCTGGACGCAGCCATCTCCTGAGCCAATGGCGTACCCGCTTTGGCCGTCACATTCACATCGAGAAACGTTTTTCCGACCGCGCGGTCGATGCCCCAACCGGCAACCACTTGATCCAGGTCGTCGATGGCACTAAAGAGGTGTGGGGCCAGCTTCTCTGTAAGTTTCGTGCGGCCTTCAAAATCGGATTGCGACTCGTTCGGCCGCTGGTGTGCATCGCGAGCGATCCCCTTCTTGAGTTCGCCGACGATCTTTTCACGCATCGCTTGCGGTAGTTCGGACAGGAACACCCGTCCAGAAATGAGATAATGTTTTTGCAGTCCTACGAGCAGCGAGGACGGATCGGCATCGCAGTGCGCGAGCATTTCGGGCTTCTCGGCAATGTAGGCCCACTTGCCTTCCGACTTGGCATAGGAAATCTTCTTGCCATCCTTGGGGGTCAGCTTGTAGAGGCCGCCTTGCGACTCGACCGTCGAGTACAGCGAGACGACATCCAAGACGGCCTTGAAATCAGTCACCGGCAGGAACACATAGCCGGATACCTGATCGGCGTCGCTTGCTTGCACGACCACGCCGCAGGGGCGCGTTTTATCGAGGCCGGCCAGCCCCTTGCCTTGCGTGCCAATGGCCACAAAGCCTTCCATGACGTTCGCCAGATCGGGCTTATCGATCAGCTTGCCAACGAAACCGACATCGGTCACCAGTTCGTTGTAGCTGGCAACGCCAGCGGCGGCAATTGTTTTGGTTTCGCCGGCTTGTCCATTGGCAAGACCGACCGCAACCACGAAGGCGGCGGCCAAAAACATCGAGAACTTTCGTTTCATTGGAGAGTCTCCTTAAAAAAGGGGGAGGGAAATGGTCAACAGAGGCTAATTCGTCGGCACCGCGCGGTTATTGGGTTTTTGCGGCCAAAGGGCGAGGAATCGAGCAAAAACTGCAAAGAGACAAGAGGAAGGCCGGAACGAGCTTGCAAAATTTCGGCATTGACTTGCAACGAGCCTACCCATGCCGGAACTTTGCAAGCTCGTTCGGGCCTACAGGACTTTTGAAAAATCAAACTCTGGGCTGCGACGACTACCAACATGTCCGGCTGCGCAGTTTGGCTCAATAAAGAACATTGGCCGTCGCTTCAAGCTGCGACGGGTCCAGCAATCGCGGTTCCTGGTCCGATCTGACAGGCATAAATGGTATCTCCTGAAGCGTTCTTATCTTAATCCCGCCTTCGAGCTTGCCTTTTGCCGGCCGTCGCGTCGGGCATCGCTTTGTCCTCGGTTGCGCCCTACTACCGCTCGCGGAACGTGATTCGCCCCTTGGTCAGATCGTAGGGAGAAAGCTCAACGCGCACTTTGTCGCCGGGAACGATGCGGATGAAGTTTTTTCGCATTCGGCCAGCCACATGGGCGATGACCTTGTGGCCATTGTCCAACTGAACGCGAAAGCGCGTATTCGCGAGGGCCTCGGTCACGACGCCTTCGACTTCAATTGCCTCTTCTTTATCAGCCATACACACCACTCCAGCAGGGAATCGCACACCAACACACAGCCCAAGCCGATCATCCTACCATTTTTATGAAAAAGTTCCAAGGTATAGGAATAGTGGTGCGGTCCTCCGAGTCTGCACATGGAACTGGCGATCCAAAAGCCAGGACGGATTCGGAGGTCCGTCCGACGATATTGCACGCCACAACACGCTATGCAATAATGGCTTACGTCTTTTCTGCAAGGTTAATCCCGCAGTGGAAACAATACTAGTGGCCATGCGACCGTCAAACACTCGTCCCACAAACGAACCGGAGGGTGAGCCCCGGATCGATTGGCCGGCGGTTCTGGAATCCCACGACCGCTGGCTTCGAACGGTGGTTTATGCCCGTGTCGGCGAACCGCAGGCCGTCGACGAGGTGATGCAAGAGGTGGCGATGGCCGCCGTTAAGCAACAGGCACCCATTAGCGACAAGGAGAAAGTATCGCCCTGGCTTTACCGACTGGCAGTGATCCATTCGCTGCTCTATCGTCGCAAGCAAGGGCGTGGTCGGAAGTTGATTGGTCGTTACGCCGAGCGGATTCCGCCCACCGATCAAGATCGAGAGGTTGACCCACTGAGTTGGCTTATGGCCGAGGAACGACGGGAGCAAGTCCGTGCGGCAGTCAAGCGATTGCCGAAACGCGATGCGGAAATCCTCATGTTGAAGTATACGGAAGATTGGAGTTATCGCCAATTGGCGGCTCACCTGGGCGTGACGGAAAGTGCCGTGGAAGCCCGATTGCACCGTGCCCGATTGCGCATGCGAACCGAGTTGGCCGCACTGGAAACGGTCGAGATTGAATAATATGAATCCCAATAATAACGATATCACCATGCGAACACCCGACGAACGATTCGACCTATTGGTCGATGGCGAGCTTGGCGACGCCGAACGCAGCAACATGCTTTCCCGCTTGGACCACGAGCCGGAAGGTTGGCGGCGATGTGCCTTGGCCTTTCTCGAAGCCCAGTGCTGGAAGAGTGAAATGGGGAAGATGCCTCGTTCCTCGCAGGCACCTCGCGTTGAAGCCGAATCGGTCGTTGCTCAACCGATCGCACGGCAAGCATTTACGACGTCGCCATCGGTTTGGCGACAATACCTGGCAACGGGTCTGGCAATGGCTGCCAGTTTTATGGTTGCTTTGGTTTTAGGAAGTGGCATGCGAAATGGCTGGACGGGCGGATCGTCGCATTTGCCCGGTAATTCCGAGGTCGCGCAGACATCGCAAGAATTACCGCTGCCCGCGAGCAACCCGGCGGCGATCCACGAATTGGTCGATGCAAAATCGCCGGAACATTGGGAAGTGGTCACCTTGGCGACCGCAAAGAGTTCCGGCCGGGCATCGGAAACGTTTCAGGTGCCGGCCATCCAGCGGGATGCGATCGATTCGGAGATGTTGGAGCGTTTTTCGGGTTCGATGCCTGCCGACATGTTGCGAGCCTTTCAAGAGTCGGGCCATAGCGTCACGCAGCGGCACGAAATCGTACCGATACAAATGAACGACGGCCGCCGATTGGTCGTCCCCGTCAATCACGTTCAGATCCATTACGTTGGTCGGCCAACGTTGTAAGAATTCAAGGTAGACCTATCGCGTTGGGCCCTGGCACTTGTGCCGGGTGGTGTCCTTCTCACCCACCCCTTCCCTTTCACCTCCGGCACAAGTGGCGGGGCTCAACGCAACCAATCGACTCATCTCGTCGGCGAGATGCCAATTAAGTTTCTTCGGCTCAACAAACGGAATCGCTGAATCAACATCTCGCGCAGCGAGGTGAATACCAAGGAGAGCAATCGTGCGTATGCTTAAAGGAATCGTTGCTTTAGCCTGTTCGATAACGCTTAGCAGTGTCGCGGCCGTGGCCGAAGATCGTGCCGATGGCAAAGTCGAGGAGGGGCATGGGATAGTCGTCGTAACGGCTACTGCCGAAGCTTTACTGGCCAATCCGCAGGGAGCTGTTGTTGAACTGGGCGAATACTGGCTTGGCTTGGCCGTTGCACTCCCGCCGCCCGTGCTTCAATCGCAACTGAATCTGCCGAAAGACCAGGGCTTGATCGTTGAGTCGGTCCAGGCGGACAGTCCCGCAAAAAAGGCCGGCATCCAGCAATACGATCTGCTCATGAAAGCCAACGGTAAACGACTGACGACGAATCGCGAGTTAGTCGAGTTGGTCAACAAAGTCGAGGAAGGGACGATAACGCTGGATTTGATTCGCGCCGGCAAGCATGAAACGGCCACCGCTACGCCGGCCAAGCGGCCCGTGCAAATTGGAACATCCTCCGTCACGCTGAATAACGTGCAAACGCAGGAATTTCGCGTTTTCGGCCCCGGTCAAATACTTCCGCCCGGGACTGCGATGCCGGGCGGTTCAAACGGAAACTTCGTTCACACGATGGTCGTATCGCCGGAAGCAACCACAATCGGTCCGGAAGTAGAACGTCGCCTGAACGAAATGCAAAAACAGATCGATCAACTCCGCAAGCAACTCGACCGGATCCACGCGGCCGAACTTCAGGTTGACGACAAAGCGCCGGCACCAGCCGCGCG
>JANXOJ010000232.1 GCA_025353625.1 Planctomycetota bacterium
AATAAATCCGTGCTTTGAACTCGATTTTGGACTTCTCCGCTTGGGCTAGGTCCGAAGGGCCTTGTCGGATAGAATTGTTCGACGCGCTGCTCGATAATCCAATGACGTATAATTAGGGCAGGGGGGGGGAGTGCTGGTTGCACTTGGCCTGCGGAACGCGATGAATAAGCTAGGAAGTTAAGATGCTCGGGATTTCGTTGGATTACGACGCCTACCTGGAACGCTTGCGGTCGGAACTTACGCGCGTCGATCCGGCGGAGGTCCGTCGGCTGACCGAACTGATTTTCGCGGCTTGGGAAAGCGGTACCACGGTCTTCATCGTCGGCAACGGCGGGTCGGCGACGACGGCTTCGCACCTGTGCGAAGACCTCGGTAAGGGCTGCCTAAGGCAGGACGATCTTTGCGATGAATCGCGGAAGCGGCTGCGCGTGCTGAGCCTCACCGACAATGTCGGCTGGCTGACGGCCATCGGCAACGACTGTGGCTACGATCAGGTTTTCGTGCAACAACTCATGAATTTCGGCAGGGCAGGGGATCTGTTGGTAGCCATCAGCGGTTCCGGCAATAGCCCCAATGTGTTAGCCGCCGTCGATTGGGCAAATCGCCACGGCATGAAGACTTTTGGCATGACGGGCTTCCAAGGCGGCAAGCTCAAGCAAACGGCCCACGAGTGCATTCACGTTCCCCTGGACGACATGGGCATGGTCGAGAGCGTCCATGTCGGCCTGATGCACTGGATCGTCGACGACGTACACGCTCGGGTGAATTCCTCTGGCCGCTACGCGAAAGTTTAGTTCATGGCGGAAATCGCACTGATTATCGGGGCCGGTCCCGCAGGACTGACCGCCGCCTTTGAGCTTCTAAAGAGAACTAAGATCGTACCGATCATTTTGGAGGCCGAAGACTACGTCGGCGGCATCTCGCGCACGGCACAATACAAAGGCAACCGCATCGACATCGGCGGGCACCGCTTCTTCTCCAAGTCGGATCGCGTCATGGAGTGGTGGCTCGACCGCATGCCGATGCAGCAGGTGGAACAAGGCAAGTCCACCATCAACTACCAGCGGAAGAGCCGCGGCATCGATACGTCGGCCCCCGGCCCCGACCCCAATCAATGCGACCGCGTGATGCTGCTGCGTGCCCGCAAAAGCCGCATCTATTTTCTGCGGAAGTTTTTTGACTACCCTATTACGCTTAGCGGCGACACGATCAAGAAGCTGGGGCTGTTCCGGATCGCGAAGATCGGCTTTAGCTACCTGCGTGCGGTGGCGTTCCCCGTCAAACCGGAAAAAAACCTCGAACAATTTTTCATCAACCGCTTCGGTCGCGAGTTGTATCGCACGTTTTTCAAGTCGTATACCGAAAAGGTCTGGGGCGAACGCTGCTCGTCGATTAGTGCGGAATGGGGCGCGCAGCGGATCAAGGGCCTTTCGATCCTCGGCACGCTCAAGCACATTTTTCGTAAGATTTTCAAGCGCGGCGGCGATCTGGCTCAAAAAGAAACGGAAACTTCGCTCATCGAGCAATTCCTTTACCCCAAGCATGGGCCGGGGCAGATGTGGGAAATCGTCGCCGAGGAAATTCAACGCGCCGGCGGCCAGATCGTCCACCATCAGAGGGTCAGTAAGATTCACGTCGAGGGTGATCGCATCGCGGCCGTCGAGGCCGTCGATTCTCGCACCGGCGAAACGACCACCTATCGCGGCGATTGGTTCTTTTCCACGATGCCGGTGAAAAATCTCGTTGCATCGCTCGATACGAAGGTGCCGGCGAACGTATGCGAGGTCAGCGGCGGGCTGATTTACCGCGATTTTATTACCGTCGGCCTGCTGCTCAACGAAATGAAGGTTCGCGAGGACTCACCCCAAGGTCAGCGTTTCATTCGCGACAATTGGATCTATATCCAGGAGCCGGACGTACAGGTAGGACGCTTGCAAGTTTTCAATAATTGGAGCCCTTACATGGTGGCCGATCCAACGAAGACCTGGGTCGGCCTGGAGTATTTCTGCTACGAAACCGAAGCCCTTTGGAAAATGACCGATCGGCAACTGATCGAACTGGGGACATCGGAAATGGAGAAGATCGGCATCATCGAACGAACCGCCGTACTCGATGCCACCGTGATTCGCATGCCGAAAACCTATCCTGCCTATTTCGGCACCTACGATCGCTTCGACGAAGTGCGAACCTATCTCGACCAATTTGCAAACTTGTATCTGCTCGGTCGCAACGGCATGCACCGCTACAACAATCAGGACCATTCGATGCTCACGGCGATGGTGGCCGTCGACAATATCGCCGCCGGACTCCGCGATAAGGCGAACGTCTGGGCCGTCAACACCGAACAGGATTATCACGAGTCAAAGGAGTCGGTGGAGAGTCAAAAAAATGCTTAAAAGCCCTCCCGGCAAGCGAGGAATCCGCGCGGCAGTTGCATGCCTGATTCTCCTCGGGCTGGGCCTTGGCCACACGATGATTTTGCAGATGTTGACTTGGCCCGTCGTGGTAGAGCAGGGCGGGGCAGAGCAGGGCAGGGCAGGGGGGGTGCTGGCGGAGGCCGACTATCTCTGTTTGCACGGCGGCGAATTGGGGGCGGATGGTTTTCATGCCCTGGACCGCGCAGCCGCATGGTACGCCGAGTCGCCCGGCCGCCGCATCCTTTTGATGTTGCCCCTTACGCACCGCATTGTGGAAATTGGTGCCGCGCGGTCGTTTGAAGAAACGTCGCGCCGCGAGTTGGCCGCGCACGGCATACCCGATGGGGCCGTCGGCTCGATTCATGCGGACGCCCGCGATTTCTGGGACGAGGCCCATGCCATGTCGGACTGGCTCAAGGAGCACCCCAAGGCGGACGTGGCCTGGGCTTGCGGCGATTATACCAGCGGCCGCCTCCGCTACGTCGTCGACAAAGTCTTGGGAGCAAAACTCGCATCGCAAGTCCATCTGGCCGTGATGAGCGATGAAAGCCTTTCTCCGAACCGGTGGTGGCGCAGCCGTAACGGCGTGAAAGACCTCATGTTCGCATGGCTCTCGATGGTCTATGTATGGACCGAAGGCGAGAATCGGCCGGCCTCAACGCCCCGCAGCGCGGCCCAATTTCAGGCAGATGCGCGCGCGACGCTGGGCGAGGCATCGCCATGAAGCGTGCGACACGCCGATTGCTGTCGATTGCCACGGCGATCGGGCTCATGCTGCTTTTGTGGGGCGTGCATCGCAGCTTGTTCACGCACGCGTCCACGTGGCTCGACGTGGGCACTCCACCGCAAAAGGCCGATGCCGTCGTCTTGTTGAACGGCGGCGCGAATACCCGGCCTTTCGTGGCAGCCGCGTTGGTACGAGGGCGTTGGGCACCGCGACTCCTATTCAGCACGCTCGAATACGATCGAGTCGTTTCGCGCCCCGGCGACTTTCCTACATCGCGCGAAATCAATCTAAGAATCCTCGATCATTGCCGGGTGCCGCGCCGCGATATTGAAGTACTCGACGGTTGGGCATCCACCACATTCGACGAGGCCAAAGCGGTCGCCGCTTACCTCAATACCCACGTCGAAGTACGGAGATTACTCGTCGTCACCGATTGGCCGCACACCCGCCGAGCAGACTGGATTTTCCGCCACGTCTTCGCCGCTCGGCCTTCCGTTGATATCCGGATGGTTTCCGCACCCATGGACGAGTTTCAATCCGACAATTGGTGGCGGAGCGAACTCGGTTTTATCTTCGTCCTCAGCGAATACCTCAAGTTGTTCTTCTATGCGGTCTGGTACGGGTGGCTGGGCTACGAACTGCTGCTTGCGACGGGGGTGGCGATTTTCCTGCGGTGGCGGCTGAGACGTCGAACGGCAACAAAATTGCACACCACGAACGAGGGGAATGCGGTCCCGCACGGTTAAGGAATGCCCGATTTGTCTTACCTGCATCAACTCGTTTCCTCCGGAGCCAACGGCGATGGTGATTTGTTCCGTCGCCGTTGGGTCCAGGCTAAACGAATTTTGCAATACTTCCACGATCGGAAGCTCCTCCAAGCAGAAGGCATTCCTCACAGGCAGCCGCCCAATTGTGCTATAATTGGAGCTTATGCCCGGCATGCGATGGCGGCGTCAAGGAATCGAGTCGTTTCACCCCGAATAGCCGCTGAAAACTCCGGCGAGCCTGCGGAAAATCGAGTCGTTGCGACTTAGGATTGCGACCGCCTTGCGGTAACATAGCCTAGTAGAGCTACGCAAGGGCATGTTGGAAGCGGGGCAGGGGGCTCGAAAATGCCCTTGGCCCAAGGATTTGCAACCGCCTTGGATTGGAAACGGTAGTTTTCTGCGCCCGACCGCAGCCGGACTGCAAAGTCGTTCGTAGTACCGGCCTTAACCGGGATCGACAGACAATTTCCGGCAAAGGCCGTTACTACAAACCATCAACCCGACCACGAGAAACCGATATGCGATCGTTTAACTTGCGGCTTTTCGCAATCATGTTTGTCGCCACCATCGTATTCGGCGGAAGTATGCACCTCCTGCATGGCGTCCAGGTCAAGCGTCAGTCGCGCGTTCTCTACAATGCAGCGGAGAAGGCTTACGAGGAAAAAAACCTTCCGCTGGCCATCGAGTACATGCGGAAATATGCGTCCCTTGCGCCCGGCGACATCGATGCGCAGCTCAAGCTGGGACTGTGGTTTGCTGAGAACCGATCGATTGGGGCAGCCTATTACATGCTCGAAGAGCTCGTTCGCAACGGCGAGGCCAAGGGGCT
>JANXOJ010000298.1 GCA_025353625.1 Planctomycetota bacterium
GGCGCGGCGGCTGAATCGGGCCGAGTATACCAACACCATCCGCGACCTGCTCGGCGTGCGCTTTGATGCCGCGGCCGATTTCCCCGCCGACGACGTCGGCTATGGGTTCGATAACATCGGCGACGTGCTGAGTTTGCCGCCTGTGCTATTGGAAAAATATATGGCCGCTGCCGAAAAAATTTCCGCACAGGCCCTGCGTGAATCGCACGATCAGATCATCTTTCAAAAACCGGGCGACTCGCAAAGCGAGCAAGAAGCGGCAGCGCGGAAGATCGTCCGCCGACTTGCAACGCGCGCCTATCGGCGGAAATTGACCGACCGCGACCAAGCTCGATTGATGCGGCTGGTCAACGCTGCGCGTCGACGAGGCGAGTCGTTTGAGGGCAGCATCCAGTTCGCAATCGAGGCCATCTTGATTTCGCCCAGCTTTCTCTTCCGGGTCGAGATCGATCCCAAGACCAACGTCGCGAAGGGGAATGGGGAGGGCAACGTTCGTTCGCTCAACGATTACGAACTTGCCGCGCGTCTGTCTTACTTTCTCTGGAGCAGCATGCCGGATGAAGAGCTATTTTTTAAGGCAGTCCGCAACGAGCTTCATACGAACGTAAAGGCCCAGGTGAAGCGGATGCTCTCGGACCCCAAATCGAAGGCCCTTGCGGAGAACTTTGCCGGACAGTGGTTGCAGTTGCGCAGGCTCACGCGGATGGCACCCAACGCCCAAGAGTTTCCCGCCTTCGATGAGGAACTGCGCACCGCGATGCGAATTGAGTCGGAAATGTTCTTTACCGCGATCCTTCACGAAGACCGCAGCGTCCTCGACTTTGTCGATGCCGATTTCACCTTTCTCAACGAGAGATTGGCCCGGCATTACGGCATCCCCGGCGTACACGGCGACGAGTTCCGCCGCGTCGATCTGCGGGGGGAGAAAGTCGCCGACGCCTCGCGAGTTCGCGGCGGCGTGATTACGCAAGCGAGCATGTTGACGGTGACCTCGAACCCCACCCGCACGTCGCCCGTTAAACGGGGTAAGTGGATTCTGGAGAATATATTGGGGACTCCTCCACCCGATCCGCCGCCGAACATCCCGGCCCTCTTGGAAGACCCCCACACGGTGGCATCCGGTTCGCTTCGGCAGCGCATGGAGCTTCATCGGCAAGATGCGCAATGTGCGGTTTGCCACCGCGATATGGACTCTTTGGGCTTCGCTTTGCAGAATTTTGACGGCGTGGGGGCATGGCGTACCCGCGATGGCAGCTTTTCGATCGATGCCAAGGGGGAATTGCCGGAGGGGCAAAAGTTTGATGGTGCTGCCGACCTGAAAGCCCTGCTGCGCGGCACCGGCAAGCAGAAATTCGCTCGCTGTTTGACCGAAAAGATGCTAACCTATGCGTTGGGTCGCGGTCTGGAGCCATTCTATCGCACGGCCGTTGACCGCATTACCCAATCGCTGGCAGCAGGCGATTACAAGTTTTCGACATTGATCCTGGAAATAGTTCAGAGCGACCCTTTTCAAAAACGATTCTCTTTGAGAGCGGAGTAAGAAATGAGCCAAGAACCGACGCGCCACCCGTTGTCTTCTTCCCGACGCGATTTCCTTCGCGGAACGGGCATCGCCTTGGCGGTGCCGTGGATGGAGTCGCTCCGCGGCCCTTGGGCCAAACGTGCGTTCGGAGCCGGCACATCCAATGCGGCCCATTCCGCCGAGCCGCCGCGACGCATGGCCGTTCTCTACGTTCCCAACGGCATGCACATGCCCAACTGGTTGCCCAAACAAGTCGGGCCGCTGGATTCGTTGCCGCCAACCTTAAAACCGTTGGATAGCTTAAAATCGGAATTCAATATCCTAAGCGGCTTGGCTTTGAACGGGGGGCGAGCTCAAGAGGATGGCCCCGGCGATCATGCTCGGGCACTCGCATCGTTCCTGACCGGCGCCCATCCTTACAAAACCAGAGGAAAAGATATCCGCGCGGGGGTCTCGGTCGATCAGGCGGCCGCGGCGGAAGCCAAAGACAAAGCCCGCTTCGCGTCCTTGGAACTCGGTTGCGATGAAAGTGCCCAGGCCGGCGATTGCGATTCCGGCTACAGTTGTGCCTATTCCTCGAATATCTCCTGGCGAACGCCCAATTCTCCTTTGGCCAAAGAGACCGATCCCCGCGCGGTCTTCGATCGGCTCTTCGGCCCCAGCGGCGATGCCGGTCATTCCGAAGCGGTCCATCGGCAGCAGAATCGCAGCCTTTTGGATTTTGTGACCGACGACGCTCGCGATTTGCAATCGCGCGTCGGCGGCAGCGATCGCCGCAAGCTGGATGAATACCTTTATGCGGTTCGCGACGTGGAGCGCCGCGTACTCGAAATCGAAAAGCCGTCCGACGATCCTCGCGTGCCCAAGGGCTTCACTCGGCCCGACGAACGGCCCAAGGACTTCGCGCAACACGTCCGGCTGTTGATGGACATGATGGTGCTGGCCTTCCAGAGCGACTCCACGCGGGTCATCACGTTCGTCTATGCCAATGAAGGAAGCACCCGAAGCTATCCGGAAATTGGCGTCGATAGCGGCCACCACGAACTTTCGCACCACCACGGCAACGCGGAAAAACAGGCCGGTATCAGTAAAATCAATGCGTTTCACGTGAGCCTCTTGGCGCACTTCCTCAAGCGGATGCGCGACGTGAAGGAAGGCAGCGGCAGCTTGCTCGATCACTCGATGATCGTCTACGGCAGCGGGCTGGCCGATGGCGACCGCCACGACCATGCCAACCTGCCGATCCTTTTGGCAGGACGAGGCGGCGGAACCATCACGCCGGGCCGCCATCTGCACTACCAGCGCGACACGCCGCTGACGAATCTCTACGTCGGCATGTTGAAGAGGATGGGTTCATCCGACGATAAGTTCTCCGATAGTACCGGAGAGTTGAAGGACTTATAGCGGTAACTTGCCGGATTGCGACTTGGGCATTTTCCTAGTCGTGTTTTTCGCCGCCACGACGCGCGCGGAGAACTTCCACGACCATGGGCATGACCGAGATCAGGATGATGACGGGAATGATTAGTTCAAAGTGCTTTTGGACCACCTCGAACCCGCCCAGGGAGTACCCGCCGAAAACGAATACTCCGACCCAAAACAGCCCGCCGGGGATGTCGTAGGCAAGAAACCTTGCGTAGTTCATCGACCCGATGCCGGCCACGAAGGGCATGAAGGTTCGCACGATCGGCACGAAGCGGGCCAGCACGATTGCCTTGCCGCCGTACTTCTCGAAGAAGCGGTGGGTGCGGTCGAGATAATCTTTTTTGAGAAACCGCACTTTCCCGGTGAAGGCTCTGGGGCCGACGAAGCGGCCGATCCAATAGTTGACGCTATCACCAACGATTGCAGCGCAGGAGAGCAGAAGAAAAAGGGTCGTTACGCTCAGGTGGCACTCGGGATTTGCCGTCAAAGCCCCCGCCGCGAACAAGAGCGAATCGCCCGGCAGGAACGGCGTCACGACGAGCCCCGTCTCGCAAAAAATCACCGTGAAGAGGATCAAATACGTCCAGGTGCCATAGATCTGGACGACGCCGGCCAGCGATTTGTCGAGATGTAAAATCCAGGTGTCGATCAGGTGTTTGATGGAATCCAAGGTAGGTGGCTCTTTTGATGTTGGCTGTTTTATTGTTGGCTGTGGACAAAACTCAGTTTAGCGGTCGATTTCACGTTGCGGCACGATCTACTTCGCGGCGGTCGCTTTCCCTCCATGTTGGTCTCCTCTTCAAACGAACGGCAATTCATTCCCGCGTCAGCTTATGAAACCGCTCGATCAAATCGCGCGTTATCGTGCCCGGCTTGCCGTCGCCGATGATGCGGCTATCGACCTTCACGACGGGAATCACTTCGGCGGCCGTGCCGGTGAGAAAACACTCGTCGGCCACATAGACGTCGTGCTTCGTCAGTGCGACTTCCTCGACGGCCATGCCTGCCGCACGAGCCAGTTCGATCACCGCGTCGCGGGTGATGCCTTCCAAAATGCCGGCATTCGTCGGCGGCGTGAGCAATTCGCCGCGACGAACGAGGAAGATGTTGTCGCCGGTACACTCGGCCACTTCGCCTTTGTGGTTGAGCATCAACGCTTCGACGCAACCCGCTTGCATCCCTTCAATCTTGGCGAGGATATTGTTCAAGTAATTGAGCGACTTGATTCGCGGGCTGAGCGCGGCGGGGTGGTTCCGCATCGTGCTGACCGTGACAATCTCCAGGCCGTTGCGGTAGTGTTCTTCCGGATAGAGGGCGATGTAGTCGGTGATAATAATCACCTGCGGCTTACTGCAAAGGTTGGGGTCGAGGCCCAACGACCCCGGCCCGCGCGTGACCACGACGCGAATGTAGCCGTCCTCGATGCTATTCGCGGCCAGCGTCTCCTCGATTGCACGAGCCACGTCGGCCTTGCTCATGGGGATCGCAAGCCAGATCGCCTTGGCGGACTCCCAAAGCCGGTCGAGGTGCGCGGACATGCGAAAGACCTTGCCGCCGTAGCTGCGAATGCCCTCGAAAACACCGTCGCCATAAAGCAGACCGTGATCGTAGACGCTGATTTTAGCATCCTCTTTGGCGTGGAGTTTGCCGTCGATGTAGACTTTAAGTGACATGGGGTTCGGGATTGAAGACGTGGTTGCCGGCGGTCGAATGGCGATTGCACCGCGAATATCGCCAGTTTGGCGAATCAAAACATTATAGCAACATTCAGACCGATTGCGCGGGCCGCGCAGAGGTCGAAGAGCCACTTTTCGTACGAGTCCGCCAATCGCAAAATCTTCACCGAGTCCTGGCCAGCGAACCCCCCAAAGCCAACGGGCAATAGCCCTGCCCGGCGTCGCTCCGCGCATTAGCGGATGCCTGCCGAATAAGCGTTTTCCGCTCTGCCGCAACCGGAATCCGCCGATCGGCATTCCTTGAGAAATTTGTCTCCCTTACGCCACTCGGCCATCGGCCAGTCGAATCGTACGGTCGGTTGCGGCGGCGATTGCCGGGTCGTGCGTGACCATTACGATAGTCAGCAGTTGCTGCTCGTTCAAGTCGCGGAGAATTTTGATGATATCCCGCCCGCTTTCCTGGTCCAGATTGCCGGTCGGCTCGTCGGCCAGAAGCAGGCTAGGCTTGGTGATGAGCGAGCGTGCAATTGCCGCGCGCTGCATTTCTCCGCCGGAAAGCTCGCGGGGGCGGTGCTTCAGCCGGTGATCCAAGCCGACCCTTGCCAGAAGCTCCTCGGCCAGGGCGCGGAACTTGTGCCGCTGCTTCCAGTAGGCCCAGGCCCCGTGGGCGATCATCAAGGGGGCCAGGACGTTCTCCAGCGTCGTCATCTCCGGCAGCAGATGATAGAACTGAAAGATCATGCCGAAGTCGCGATTGCGAAGTCGATCGCGCTGTGCGGACGAGATGTTGTCGATCCGCCGGTTTTGAAAATAGATTTCGCCCGCGTCGGGCACGTCGAGCGTGCCGAGCAGGTGCAGGAGCGTACTCTTACCGCAGCCGCTGGGTCCGACGATGGCGAGGAACTCGCCCTGCCTGACGGCGAGACTCACGCCGCGCAGCACGGGCACCTCCACCGGCCCCTTGTGGTAGTTCTTCTTCAAGCCGGTGGCCATCAATTGCGGCGAGTTTCCCTCGCGGCTGCGAGGTACGACGACCGCCGTCGAAGATGACTCCGCCACCGTCCGATCCAAGGTATCATTCATAGCGCAACGCCTCCACGGGATGCAGTCGGGCCGCGCGGCGTGCAGGCAGCACGCTCGCCAAGACGGCAATGCTCAACGCCCCGGCCACAATCCAACAGATCGTATCCGGATTGATGATCGTCGGGATTCGATAAAAGTAATAGATTTCCGGATTGAAGACGGGCCGGCCGGTAACCCAACCGAGGAAATCGGCGATCTGGTTGATGTAGTGGACGAACGCCAGCCCGGCAACGAGGCCCACTCCCGATCCGACGACCCCCAGCGACAGCCCATAGGTGAGGAAAATGCCCATCACGCCGCGGCCCGAGGCCCCCAGCGATTTGAGGATACCGATATCGCGGGTCTTCTCGACGACGATCATGTAGAAAATGGCCAGGATGCCGAAACCGGCCACGGCGATAATCAGGAACAAGAGGATGTTGAGGATCGTCGTTTCCATCTGCACGGCGGCCAGCAAGGCGCCTTGCTTATCGCGCCACGTATAGATGCCGTAGAGCGACGGCTCGAAGGCCGCGCGGAGTTTGTCGCGCACGGCGTTGCCGTCGGCACCTTCCTTGAGTTTGATTTCAATGGCGTTCACGAAGCCGATATTCGCGCTGGGGTCGAACATGCCGCGCAGACGCTGCAACTCCTTGATCGGCACGAAAACAAATTGGGCGTCGTACTCGGCCATCTTGCTTTCGTAGAAGTCGACGACGGTGAACTTGTCGCTGACGGCCTTGGGCGGCGCGCCGGCGGTGGGAAACGTCAGTTGAATATCCTCGCCCGGCAAGACGCGGAAGCGGTCCTCGCCTTTGATGTTGCGGAAGCTCGACATGGCTATGCCGAGCACGACGCCGGCGCACTGCTCCTTGGCCATATCGAACTTGCTGCCCTCCGACTCGGCCATCGCCGGCGGCCGCCGCTCGAACGGATTGTGCGGGCTGGCAGCCGAGGGCGCGACGCCGGTACCTAGCACCGCTTGTGCGCCTTGTTCCTTCTTGAGAATCTTTTCCTGATACTCTTGAATCCGTGCCACCTCGCGGCGATGGACCCAACCGGCGTCCTGCATTTGCGTCCGCGCCGGCACCGGGCCTTCGGCCTGATGATCGGTCGTATCGTAGCCGTTTTCGCGAAGGTTGAAGTTCATCTCCCGGCGATTGGCCGGGTGCTGAAGATACTTGGCAAAATCGCTCACCTTGCACTGCGATTTCTCCTCAATGCCGATGACCTGAACCTGCTGCGTGACCCAATTGCCGCCGTACTTATAGCTGAGCATGGCCGGCACGACGCAGATCGGGGTCATGCCCTCGATCTGGTCGCCGGCGACGCGGCGAATTTGGTCCATGTGCCAGTCGGGGTCGCGCATCCCTTCCATCGTGCGGCTTTCAAAGACCACGTCGCAGATGATGCCGCGAATGCGGTTCTGCATCTCGCCGCTAAAGCCCGCCATGACGCTGTTGACGACGACCATCGTCGCCACGCCGAGCATGACGCTGACGATCGACGCAAAGGCGATGTAGCGCGTGCGGAGGTAACGCCAGCAGAGGAGGAGTTTGTACATGGTCGGGTGTTCGGGTTCGGGGTTCGGAAAAGGCAAATGGCCGACTGGCGAAATTCAAAGGTCGAAGGAAGCACGAAAGTCAAATCTTCAAAGACTCATCCTTTTTATCGTTCGGATTTCTTCGTTCGTGTTTTCCTATTCCGCTTCTTGTCTGAGCAGCGGGAACAAAATCACGTCGCGTATCGTCTGCGTGTTCGTAATCAACATCACCAGCCGATCGATGCCAATGCCCAATCCGCCCGTCGGCGGCATTCCGTGCCGCACGGCGCGGATGAAATCGCGGTCCATGCGGGCCATCGAATCTTCCTGGGCCATGCCGGCAAGCTGCTGCGTGAAAAGCTGCTCCTGCAAGTCGGGGTCGTTGAGTTCGGTGTAAGCGTTCGCCAGTTCCATGCCGTGGATAAAAAGCTCGAATCGCTCGGCAATCGACGGGTTGGACG
Organism: Planctomycetota bacterium; assembly: GCA_025353625.1. Classification (GTDB taxonomy): domain Bacteria; phylum Planctomycetota; class Planctomycetia; order Pirellulales; family Thermoguttaceae; genus JANXQG01. The sequence continues at coordinate 7,690 of JANXOJ010000298.1, forward strand.
CCTTTCGCTTGGTCAAGGGGCAAAGGCTTGCCGGGTAGTCGATCACGAAGATCGGGCCGATCAGGGCGTCCTCGACCATCTCTTCAAAGACGTGGCTCTTGATGACATCGGGATGCCGATTGGCCGTTTCAAAGCCAATCTTCTCCGCCAGCGCGGCAATTCCGGCTGCGTCGTCGCCGCGCACGCCGGTATGCTCAAAAAATAGTTCGTCGTAAGTCTTCCGCGCGAAGGGAGGCGTGAAGTCGATTTCCTTGTCGCCCCACGGCAGTTTGAATTCTTGGCCGGTGGCCTCGATCGCCGCGGCGATCAGTTTCTCGGTGAGGTCCATCATCGAGCGATAATCGCCGTAGGCTTGGTAGAGTTCGATCATCGTGAACTCGGGGTTGTGCTTGGTGTCGATCCCTTCGTTGCGATAGACGCGGCCCATTTCGTAGACTCGCTCGATGCCGCCGACGAGCAGCCGCTTGAGGTGGAGTTCCAAAGCGATGCGGAGAAACAAGTCGGTATCGAGGGCGTTGTGGTGCGTGGTAAAGGGCCGCGCGGCCGCCCCTCCGGCGATGGCGTGCAGCGTGGGGCCTTCGACCTCGACGAAGCCCTCCCCGGCAAGCGTGTTGCGGATCGACTGCACGATTTTGATGCGGCGGCGGAAGCGTTCCCAGCTACCGTCGGTATGGATCAAGTCGAGATAGCGCATCCGCTGCCGCAGTTCGGGGTCGGCGATCCCCTTGTGCTTTTCCGGCGGCGTCTCGATCGACTTGGTGAGAAAGTGAACGGCGGTGGCAAAGATCGTCAGTTCGCCGACCTTCGTGCGGATCAGTTCGCCGTCGATCCCGATGATATCGCCCAGGTCGAGTTGCTGAGTAAGCTCCCAACTTTTTGCGTCGACTTGGTTCATGCCGATGGCCACCTGAACCCGCCCGGTCCAATCGTGCAGGTCGAGAAATTTTAGCTTCCCTTGTCCGCGCATGAGGACGATGCGACCCGCCGCACGAACGGTAGGACCGTGAAGTTTGGGCGGCTTGCCTTCCTCGGCGGCCGGCTCGGAGGTGATCTCACTTTCCCGCGAGCGGATTTTCTCGATGGCCGAGTGATTGTCGAATCGCTGCCCCCAAGGATCGACGCCCATTTCCTCTATTTTGCGCAGTTTTACGCGGCGTGCGGCTTCCAGTGCGGCGGCACCCGATAGTTCGTTATGTTCAGATTCGCTCATTATGGACCAGTTTCAGGGTGTAAAACGAACCATTCTACGCAATTTACCGCCGCCGTAACAGGGATTTTCGGTGGGGGGATTGTAGTAAAAGCCCGGTTCCGGTCAATGGCAATGTCGGCGCGGCAAAATACGCGGGTGCATCCCAGCTTTTGCGCGCGTTGGCAGGGGTTAAAAAGGTCGCTGGGAGAATCTGGGGATCGTATGGCAGAGTGGGTGCCACCACCTCATGTTGTTTTGAACCACGAAAGGCACGAAGAGCACGAAATGGAAGAAGAGTGGGGGAGAAAGACCGGGGATCGCATCAACCGATCTTTTCCCTTATTCTTTTTCGCGTCATTCGTGCCTTTCGTGGTTCATAAACTTTCCAATCCTCCTGCCAGTTCCGCTTTCAGCCGTTTGATTTCGAGGAAATTACGTAATTACGTTGCAGGTACGGGCAGGCCAGACGCCCACGGCACAAACAAGATATGCATTGCCGCCGGCCTACCCTAATCCGGCACCATTCAACGCGCCAAGGTAGAAAAACGCCAATCGGAAGATTACCAAGATGATGATCGCCGCGATGGCAATCCATACAATATACCCTCCCAGGGCGGCCAGGAAGGCCAACGCCGCTCGGGCCTGCTCCTGGTAGATGCTCGACAGGTGAGCCATCGACTCCACGAGATTGCCGCTCTGCTCGCCGACGTGTACCGATTCGAGGAAGTCGTGGGGAAAGCAGCCAGCGTCGCAGAACGCTTCGTAGATTGAATTGCCTTTGGCAATCTCAGCGTCAATCCGCGCGATGCGATCGATGTACCGTGCATTGCGCGTACTCTGCAGGCTGAGCTTCAGCGAGACCCGCAAGTCCATGCTCGTGTTCATCGTTTGCGACATCACCCAGGCCAGCCGCGCCAGTGCGACGGTCTGCAAGGCTGGCCCGATCTTAGGAATCCGCAGGACCAATCGCTGCAAAGACCGCGTCCAAAGCAGCCCGCGCATCGCGGCTCGAATCGCGATCGCAAGCGCGATAACGATGATGCCGACGAAGGTCAAATACTTGGTCAGCCCCGCATTGCCGATCAGGCCAAAGCCCAACGGATCGATCGGCTTTTGGCCTGGGCCGCTAATGACTCCCATGATCCAGATCACGAAGCCCACGATGCCCACGGCGAGAAAGAGTTGGACGATGGGCCAGGAGATGGACGCCAGAAAATTCCGTTGCAGGGTGACTTGGTTCTGGTAGTGATTGGCCAGTTGCTTGAGGACTTCGCCCAAGTGCCCCGACTGCTCGCCCACATGAACCATTTCACAAAACAGGATCGGAAAGTAATCGCCCGATGCGGCCAGCCCCTCGCTGAAGGTTCCGCCTTGGTCGATCATTTTGCTGATCGTTGTCAGGTGGCGGCGGAACGTGCGGCCGGGTGCCGCTTTTGCCTCGCGCGCGAAGAACGTCCGCACATCGATACCGGCCAACAAACACATCGAAGCTCGCTGGCTGAAGGCAGCAAGGTGCTTGGTCGATATTCGCGAGCTGAAAAACATTTTCGGCGATTACCGAGGGAGGAGTTCTTGCAACAATACCAACGCACTACGGTATCGATTCTACCCGATATCGTGCGCGGTTTGAAGCGAAGAAGAAGTCGCCTTATTTTTTCCCAAAGTGCGGATTTTCAATCAGGCCAACGATATTGGCGTCGGCATCCAGAAACGTCGCGACCTTGATTTCGCCACCCACGTCCTTGATCGGCTCGAAGAGCGAGAATCCCTTTGCCGCTAAAGTACCGGCGGCGGCCTCTATATTCTCGACTCCCCAATAGGCCACGCACCCCTTTTCCTTGCGCGGCGATGAAGCGGCCGGAAGCAGACCCAGTTCGTAACCGGCGACGTTGTAGCCGACGTAAAAGGGCTGGTCGAAGTAAGGCTCCTGGCCGAGAAGCGTTGTATAAAACGCCTTGGCCCGGTCGAGGTCATCGACGTGATAGATTGCCGTATAGAGGCCGAGGATTTGATTTTTCATGGAACTCCTTGACTCCCCTCTCCCATAGGCGGAATAGGGGCTGGGGGCAATGCGTCATTGTATCCGATTTCAAAGACTTGGAACGCATTGACGCCGAGATACGTGCCAAAAAACGATAGCTGGATTTTATATGCACCGGCGGCAGGCGTCAAACGTCCGTTGAGATGCGTCATTTGTGTAACGGCCGCTCGATCATCAAAGCCTCTAGCACCGCAGCGACTTTTTGCGGCGGCATCTTTTTGACGAGATAGGCGTGTCGGCCGGCCGGCGAGGCGTGCCATTGGTTGCTGCCGTCGGCCTTCACTTCCAACGTGCCGCCGCGATGGATGTCCCACATGTCAGCCAAGCCGCCGTCGAGCCCGCGAACGGCGTACAGCACGGCGGTGAGATCCCAGCTTTGCCGATCGTGCAGGCCGTCATAAAGCTCGTAGGCGCGGCGGACGGGGCTGGTCTTCGGCTCGTTGCGAAGGATCGCACCGGACGCGATTTCATTGCCGATCTCGAAGCCGCTGAAGACGACCGGCGTGGGCCAGTGCTTCACCGCGTATGCGGCTGCCGGGGCATCGTCGAAGAGGTTGTACTCGCGGCCCCGCGGAAACGCTCCGCCCATGCAGACCCAGGCGCGGACTTTTTTCTCGACCAGTTCCACGCCGCTTAAATCGCTCGCCGCATCGCCGGGCGACTGGAGCAGATCCCGCAGATTGGTCAGTTGGCCGACACTGATGAACACCAGGCTCGCATCGGGCTGCTTGGCCAACATCCGGCGATAGACCGCAACGACATCCGGCGCGTCGGCCGCCGACTTCAGTCGATGAGGAAACTCGCGGGCAATTGCCTCGGCATATTTTGAAGGTTCGTTCCGCGCCGCGCCTCGGACGACGCCCAGGGGAATATCGCCGCGGCCGAAGTAGGTATTGAGAACATCGAGACAAAGCGGCGTCCAGGGATTTTTGACGCAAACCCCAACCGCTACAATCCGCGCTTCGCCGCGATTGGCCAAGGCATGCAGCACGGCTGCCGCGCCCACATCGTCCACATCGGTCATCATGTCGGTATCGAAAATGACCGGCACCGGCGGCTTGGCCGCGAGCGGACGTGAGACGAGGACGAGCGAGGTAACGACGAGCGGCAGGTAACAGGTTTTCATCGTGTTGTCTCGCGCAATCGGTTCGCAACTCTCCGCAGACCCAAAGCAGCAGCCGCAGTTGGCTGCTTCGCTTCCTTTTGTATCGATTATACGGGGCGGTTAGGCAATCTACCATACAATTTTTCCAGCCGTAACGTAGCCTATAAGGTAGAGTTGTGGTGGACCGCTGGCGGAACGCAATCGGCACGTCGCCGGACCACCCTCCGGGCACCGTCCAGGGATGGTTGCGGGAATGGAGCGCGTTGGAAATTATCCGCTGCTGGAGTTGCACATGTACGTTGATTTGCAGTCGGATTGGACTGAGTTGTACGATGGCAACCTTACGGTGCCGATCGTATTGCCGCGCAGTCGCGATGCGATTGAAACGGCGCCCCCGCGCGAAGAGGCATTTCCGGCGACAAACGACGTGGAATCCACGACGGACCTGGATGTCGCGCAGGGAGTTCACAATGGCCTTGGCGTCGTATCTACCTTGAAGCAACTCGCCTATCGCGCCGCGCGGCGATTGGGCAAACTCGAAATCGCCGAAATTTTTTCGCTGGACCTTCGCCCACTGAAGAAGCAACCGCCGGCACCCTCAAGCTTCGACTTCCGCTTTCTTGCGGCGGACCAGATTCGCGCGGCGGCCGCCGATCCGGCCAACGACATCCATGCAGAAATGGCCGAGCGATTGAACCGCGGACGAAACTTCTGTTTTGGGGCCTTCGATGCCGGACGGTTGGTCAACTACAGTTGGTATGCCTTTGGAACTATCGAGCGGGAACATAGTTTTGGCGCAGGACTGACGCTGCCCGACGATACCGTTTACATGCACAAGGCATTCACCCTACCGGCCTATCGCGGACGGCGCTTGCACCAAGCGACGGTCCACCGAGCGGGGCAAATCTTCGCCCGCATCGGAGTTCGCCGGCTCGTGGCGATCATCGAATATGGAAATCGGGCATCGGTGCGGAGCCACTGGCGGCTTGGCTGCCGGCGAGTTGGGCGATTTTGGCTTGTGGGCCAGCGTTTGATTTCGTGGCGTTGCGAGCGGAGCGTTGTCGGTTTCGGCGAGCAGACTACTTGCCGAGATGTTTAGCAAAGAAGCTTTCGACGAGCTTCCGATTCGCGGGGGAGTTGAAGCCGGGACCGCCATGCCCATTGCCTTGGACGACCACGAGCGCGACCTCGACGCCGGCTTTCTTTAGCGCGGCGGCCAATTCATCGCTTTGGCCGGGCGGGACGGTGTTGTCTCGATCTCCGTGCATGATGAGGAAGGGGGCCGAGTCCTTGCTAACGTAGGTCACGGGGCTGGCGTTGCGGGCTTTGTCCGGATTCTCTTGAACCGCACCGCCGATGAGACGCGACTCGGGCGAGTCGGGGTTGTCGTGTCCGCCGTGCATCGTCAAAAGGTCGGATGGCCCGAACCAATCGACAACACATTGCACTCGGCTCGACCGATCGAGGTTGCCGCCCTTGCCGTCCAAACTCTTTGTATTACCGGTCGTGCCCAGCATGGCCACCAGATGGCCGCCCGCCGATGAGCCCCAGACGCCGATTCGATCCGGGTTGATGTGGTGCTTGTCGGCGTTGGCCCGAAGCCAGCGGATTGCCGCCTTGCAATCCTCGATCTGAGCAGGGAAGACGGCATGCTGGCTGAGGCGGTAATTGATGCTGGCAACGGCGTAGCCCTTGGAAAGAAGGAAGAGAGCCGGGCAACCGTCCTTGCTGCCCGCTTGCCAGGCCCCGCCGTGGACCCAGACAACCAGCGGCAAAGGCCCGGCGGCCTTCTCGGGAAGATAGAGATCGAGGCGGTTTCGCTCGTGGCCACCTTCGACGTACGGGATATTCCGCACAACTTGCACGCCGTCGGGAAGCTTTTGCATTTGCGGCGATTGTGCCAAGCCTACGTTCTCGCAAGCAAGCATAAAAACAATTTCGAGGAAGTAAATCGCATTTCGTCGCACGTTATTCTCCAACTCGCTTTTTTTCCTGTCGGGTACTTACCACCAAGCCGAACGCTAAACCATCGTGGCCTTTGCCGCCCACCGTTTGCAACACCGTGGCAACCAGGCGCGGGTCGTTGGCGAGCAGGGCATTGAAGTTGCGGGCACCGATCACGTTGGGCCGCGCGTCGGCCGCGTCGATCACCGCCCCTTGCCGCACTACGTTGTCGGCGATGATGAGGCTGCCGATGCGAGAAAGCTCGATCGCCCAGGCCAAGTAGGCCGGATAATTCTCCTTATCGGCGTCGATAAAGATCAGGTCGAACGGCCCACGCCCTTCCGCGGCTATCTGCGGCAACGTATCGAGGCACGCGCCGACGCGGACTTCAACCACCTCGGCCAAGCCGGCTCGGGCGATGTTCGCGCGTGCCACCTCGGCGTGCAGCGGTTCGTATTCCAAGGAGAGAAGGCGACCGCCCGGCGGCAACGCTCGGGCGAGCCAGATGGTGCTATATCCACCCAACGTGCCAAGCTCCAAAATGTTGCGTGCTCCGTGGATGCGGGCCAAGAGATGGAGCAGTTTACCTTGCGGCGGCGAGACCTGGATATCGGGCAGTCCGGCGGCCGCGCTGGCCGCCAGGGCCGCATCGAGCGCATCGTCGGGCGGCACGAAGAGATCGTTGAGATAGCGATCGACGGCGGACCAAATGGGATGCGACATGGGTCTCAGTGCGGCAAGAGCTACGGCGTGAATCGCGCCGCCCCCGATTCTACTGAAATTCACCGCTTGTAGCCAGATATCATCATTGTCGGATTGTCCTACGCGAATGAAATACGTGCTTTTTCTCCACAACCGGCCGCTGGGCACGTTGCGGTTATGCAACGTGACCGCCGTGGATTGAGTTCTTCAGCGAGTGCGCGGTTTCGATTCTAAGTCATTGCAGGACAAAGGTTTTCGACGGACACTGATGCTCCTAAACCAACTTGGCACCGCGTTTGCTCATGCCTAAGACCGCGTTCGGGGCGAAGGATGGCCCTCATGCAGCCTTTCACGTCCAACCTCATTTTGAAACCACCATGCACGCACGAGAACTCGTCGAATTGGCCTCGATTCTTTCCGCCCAAGGACCGGCCATGATTCGCGGCAAATCGCGGCTGTCCGGCCAAGGCGTGCAGCAGTATTGGACCGCTTCCAAATGCCGCCTCGACCGTTGGTCGCGCAATCTGAAAAGCTTTGCGTCCGATGTCAGCCAACTCGATGCCACGGCCGTCCGCGTCCAGTGGCCGTTCGTGCGCGGCGTGCTGGAGGAGATTCTCACCGGGGAGGTGCTCACGCGCGTCTGGACCGCCGTATTGTGCCTCTACGATCGGCAGCATGGTGCAACGGAATTTGAATCGCTCGGTCGCAGCATTTTGATCGGACACATGGAAGCCCGGCATCGCGTGCTGATGCTCTTGGTTCAAGGGCCGGGCGTCGATGCCGAAGGGGCGGTGAAATTGAATCACCTTCGCCGCCGCGCGGAGCGTTGGACCGATCTCTTGGTCGGCCATCTGGCCAAGTACGGTGACGTGGCCGAGTTCGCCATCGATGCCGATCGGGCAATTGAGTTCTCCCAAGACCTGCAATTTCAAAGCAACAGCCCAGGCGGACGACAGGCTTGGCCGCTGTTGCAAGCGTCTCTCCGGGCCGCCTTCCAACGCGGACTTGCTCCGGTCAGCCCCAACGAAGACCTCAACGCACAGATTGCGTCGGCCATTCTCTCTTGCTTTCCCGGCGACCTCTTCGATTCAACGGGCCTCTTCCAATCGCTCTGGCTGCACCGCATGTCGAATGTGACGAGCGACGTGCAGGGGATGATCGAATCGTTGGTCGGTATCGGCGATGGGGTAGGAGATCGCGCGGGACGGTTTGGGCGGTAGAATCCAACGCGAAGGAGACCAGTCCCCGGACTTTGCAGTTCTCCCGCGGCTTCTCCGACAGTTGATTTGCCGGTCGCTACCAACTAAACTCAAGACGTTTCGGGAGATCACATTTTCCATCCGTCTATCCGTAGAATATGAATCGACGTAAAGTAATCGGTAATACCTCACCGACCGGATCCATCTGGGCCGCTTCCTTCTGGGCCGCATTCATCTTAACCGCATTCATCTTAACGGTGCTGCCCGTGGCCACCTGGAGTGCGGCAGCGGCAGCGGCGGCAACGGATAGTAGCCCCATCGACCGCCATGCGTTGGTATCTCGACACAACGTGGTGTTGACGCATGCGAATCTGGATTCGCCTTTGTCGGTGGGCAACGGCGAGTTTGCTTTCACCGCCGACGCGACCGGACTGCAAACGTTTGACGCGAGCTACGGCAACATTCCGCTCACGACCATGTCGCAATGGGGTTTTCATACGATGCCCAATCCTCGCGGCTATGCCTTGGAAAAATTTCCCCTAACGACGACGACGACCGGCGGTCGGCCCGTCGGCTATTTGTACGACGAGAATGGCAAGACCCCTGGCGAGTGGCACGGGGCCGCAAATTACCTCTATGCCAATCCCGGCCGCCTGCACCTCGGTCGAATTGCGATGGTTCTTAAATCGGCCGAGGGAGGCGAAACGCGCATCGACGGTCTCAAAGACGTTCACCAGGAGTTGGACTTGTGGACGGGAGAATTGCGGAGCCATTTCCGTTTTGAGTGCGAGCCGGTGGACGTCTCAACGTCGTGCCATCCCGATCGCGAACAAGTCGCGGTGCGGATTCATTCTGCCCTGATCGCCAAAGGTC
>JANXOJ010000325.1 GCA_025353625.1 Planctomycetota bacterium
CGACCACGGTAGTCGTCAACGGCGGCGGCACCGCAACGTTGGGCAGTGGCCCGACCTACGACTATAACGATGCCACGAACGTCTCGAACGGCAGCACGCTTATTGTCAACGGTACGCTCGTCAATAGTTCGATTGCCGTAAACTCAGCCTCCATCGGCGGCAGCGGCTCGATTGGTCATTCGCTCACGCTGAGCGGCAATAGCACTATCGCGGCGGCAAGCAATTTGACCGTGGGCGGAACGACGACCGTTTCCAGCGGCACTACAACTTTTGGCAGCGGCTCGCAGATCACCTCGGCAAGCTTTGTCGTCGCGGCAAACGGCGTGCTTAGCGGCGTGGGCACTGCGGCGGGCAATCTCTCCGTCAACGGAACCATTCAGCCGCACGGCAACTCTCAAACTCCAGCGGTCTTGACCGTTAGCGCGGGGAATGTGACGCTCAATAGCGGCGCGACTCTCAATTACTTTTTGAACAATTCGGCCATCGATGCGATCGCCGTGACTGCCGGAAATCTCAACGTCGCAAACGGCTCGGAGACGCTCTCCATGAGCTTCCCCGTCGGCTTCTGGCCGACGATCGCATCTTACACCCTGATTACGACCAGCGGCGCGGCGTCCAACGCCGGATCGTGGAACGTTCTAGGGCTGCCGACGGGCACGGTAAGCAACGTTAGCATCAGCGGCAATAGCCTCGTGCTGAATATCACCGCCGTTCCGCCCCAGCCATATTACTTCAATGCACTGGCCGGCAGCTGGAATAGCACTTCAAACTGGTCGATTGCCGGCAACCTGACGAGTCCCAATCCGCCCACCGTGCCGGGCATCAACAATGCGGCCCAATTTAACGTTTCGACCGTCAACAACAACCAGACTGTGACCCTCGACGCACCCCAGACAACTTCCCAACTAAAGTTCTCATCCAGCGGCACGGTAACGATCGCCAGCGGAACGGGCTCAAATTCTCTCGTCATCGGCAAGCCGGGCGAAAGCACATCTGGAATCTCAATGATCGTCGGCAGCGGTGCCGTCAACATCAATGCGCCGATTGTCTTGAAATCAAATCAGTTCTGGATCAACTCTTCAACGAATCCCCTTACCGTCGGCGGCACGATTGTCGGCAACACTGGGCAAGATACCACATTGACGTTGTCGGGGCCGGGGCGCAAATCGGTCAACGGCGCGGTAAGCAACCCAACCGGCGGACATACTTCGCTCGTCGTGGCTGCCGGAGTCGTCACTTTGGGCGGCACCAACAGTTTCACCGGCGGAACGCTCGTGTCGGGCGGAACGCTCATTCTGACCGCAAAAACCGCACTGCCAAACGGTTCGAGCATTATCGTCGCTCCCGGCGGTACACTCGACCTAACCGGCGGCGGATTCGCACTGCCCGACACGATTCCCGCACCTACAATTGAATCGAGCCAGGCCATACAGACGTCTGCCGGAGCCAGCACGGCATTCGCAAGGGCGGTTGACGCGGCAATCGCCGCGATCGATTGGACTTTGCATCAACCGGCAACCTGGTCTTGGCCCGATGCAAGCATGGGGCCGTTCGCCCGTACGAACTGAGCTACACCATCCCTCCGGTTGCTTCAAACGCCATAAGCGCATGCCGAACTGCGGCTACGTCGTGGACGCGAACGATTTCAACGCCGCATCTGGCTGCGGAAAGCACCGCGCCAATCGTTCCGGCGGTGCGGTCAGCGTTGGGATCGCCCACGATACGGCCGATAAATGCCTTCCGTGAGACGCCGACAAGCAATGGGCAGCCGAGATCGCGGAACCGCGATAGGCTACGCAGCAATGTCAGATTATGTTCGGCCGTTTTGCCGAAACCGATGCCCGGATCGAGCGCGATGCGGCTTGGATCGATGCCGGCTGCGACGAGACCATCGCGACGGGCGGCAAGCCAGGCACGCACCTCCTCAACAACATCGCCGTACGTCGCCTGCCGCTGCATGGTTTGCGGATTGCCCCGCATGTGCATGGCGCAGATGCCGCATGAAGTCGATCGGGCCAATTCGAGCATTGCTAAATCGCCCGTTAGAGCCGTAATATCGTTGATCGCTTCCGCTCCGGCGGCGAGGGCTTCGCGGGCAACGAACGCGTTGGACGTATCGATTGAAATTGGAATCTCCAATTGGGCAGCTAGCGATGCAACGACCGACGAGACTCGCCGCAACTCTTCTTCCGGCGATACCGGCTCGGCACCGGGCCGCGTGCTTTGGCCGCCGATATCGAGAATATCCGCGCCCTCGACCGCCAATCGCAAGCCGTGCTCGACGGCCGCGACCGAGTCGAAGAAGCGTCCCCCATCCGAGAAACTGTCCGGCGTGACGTTGAGTACACCCATGATCAGCGGTAGCCGATGCGAAGTGAGCGTCTTGGTTCGCAATTGCCAGGAAAGAAGGTGCGGCATCTCAAATGTTCAAAGTTCAAGGTTCGAGGTTGAGGTACGCAAGCGCGGCTCCAAACTCATTGTACCTTATCCATTGAACATTGAACGTTGACCCATGTTTCGCTACCAGGGCGTTTCCATCAGCGACACGATTTGCTCGGCCAAGCGTTGTATGACCCGCTGCTGGCTCGTCGCCACCGATTGGCCGACCTCGGGTACGAGGTTGGAGGCTGCGCCGATAGTGACCATCGAGCTTGGAATAGGCACCGCCGGAATGTCGCGGATCGACTGTCCGCGTTGATCCACCCAACTGACCTGTACCGAAAAATTGACTTCCATTTCGCGCGGATCGCCCGTCCGCGATTGGAAGAGCAAATGTTTCGTTTCGCTAACGATCTTGCCGGTCAGAATGGTGTCCGCACTGGGCGAGCTGACAACTTTGAGGTGCGAGCGGCGTTCGATTTCCTTGACGACGGCCTCCGTCAATTGCTCGCCCAACTCACGGCGGAGACTGCTGGAGTCGAACACCGGCACGTACACCGTTTCGATATTCGACGGAAAGAGCGTTCGCGAACCAATCTGATAGTTCAGCCCAAGACAGCCGGAGAGCGATAGCGTCACACAGGCAGCCGCAACCACATTGCTAACTTTGTTCCTGCGATTCCATTGCATTTGACATCGCTCCCACGACGTAAGCCGGATGAGTTCTAACGAAACGAGTGCTATCCTCCGCTATTGTTCCTTTATTTTTCCTTGCCAAAGAGGGTTGTCAACCAGGCAAACCGGTTGGGCGGTTCGTCGGGTTCGTTTTGCACCTCCTGCAATCGGGTCCGCGCCTTTTCGGCATATTGGGACGTTGGATACTTTTCTAAAATCACTTTGTAGTATTCTTTCGCCGCACGGAACTGTTTTTTGGAGTCGTAGAATTGGCCCACCGTCCATTCGCGCTCGGCTCGTTGTTCAACCAATCTGGCTCGGGTTTCGCGGACGCGAGCCTCCTCTTCGCCAAGTTGCCCGTGGAATTGTTTCAGCGTCTGATCGGCTATATCTTGAGCGTCGTTCAGCGGCACCACGGAATACTTCGCACCTTGATAGATGCGCAACTTGGCCTGCAACTCGAGCAGGTGGGCTTCCTTCTGGTACTTGCTCTTGGGATGGTTCTTGCGGATCAAGTCGTAATGGTAGGCTGCATCCTCCCATTCCTCGCGACGGAAATGGGCGTTGGCGACGCGCATCAGGGCAATATCGGCCATCGGCCCGGTCGGATCGTGCAGCCACACCGCCTGATAGCAGGCCAGTGCATTGCCAAAGGTGTCGAACCAGGGTTGTGTTTTGTCGGTGGCGTTCGGCGTCACCGGCCATCGATGGGACTTCAGATCGACTTGCTCCCAATAGGTGCCGATTGCAAATAGACGATTTACGACTGTATCCAAGTACCGCGTGTTATCGTGCTTCTTGAGGAGATTCGTATAGGAGTCCTCGGCATGGCCGTAGTCGTCGGCGAAGAAATACGATTCGGCCATCAGGAACATCGCATCTTCTTCCATCGTCGAATCGGGCCACCGCCACGTTGCCGTATAGAACTCGGCCGCCGCTTCCGCATACTTTTTATCGCGGTACAAAGCTTGGCCCTTGTCGTACGCCGCACGGGCAATTTTCTCGTCGGGGCCCCAACCGACGGCACCCTTGAACTTATCCCAAGTAACGTCCGGTGCCAATTGCGAAAGATCCCACTCGCCTTCGTCGTCGGTTTTCTTCTTTGCCGATTCGGACGTCACGACAATCGGATCGGCACTTGCCGGCGGAACTGCGGCGGCGGCTGCCGAACCGGTGGCATTCGATAGCGGCGCAGCCGGTGGCGGAGTGCCCAGTCCAATCTGCGGTCCTTGCGACCCGGCCGATGGTGCAACGTCCGTT
>JANXOJ010000341.1 GCA_025353625.1 Planctomycetota bacterium
ATAAGGAATCCGCAAAGAACTACGGTGTGACGGTAGTAACCCTCCTTTTTGCTGTCATGATTCTTCGTCAATGGACCGATGCGACGTTTGTCGCGACTACTAAGAATCTCGCAGAAGTACAATTCACAACGCAGACAAATAACTGTGCGAGTAGTTTCATTGCGCTCCTTTGTAGCCGTCTTGGCAATGTTCCGTTTGACGCAAACGATGGCGCGCCGATCGACAGGTTGGCGTTGCGGGTCGCAAGTTACTGAATGCACTGCCTCATTTCGCAGGGGCTCAGGGCGAGAGATATAACCGTAAATTGTGTATGAGGAGTTGAAAAAGGCGGCGAATTGGGACCAGTATTCCTCGACCGCACTACCGGAGGGCTCGCGCCCTACCGCTCCTATTGCCACGTCATGGAAGCGGTACGGCGCAAGCCGTCCGGTGCCCGCTCGATTGATTCAGGGACGAACAGACTTCCGCGTCGGGCGGGTGTACTTCCCTAATCACGCTCGGCCCCAAGCTTGCGAAGGTGGTCCAGATTTATAGTGCCGTGCAAAACGGCGTGGGGGTGATCGATGCGGGCATTCATCTCTATCAAGGCAATGCAGGAATTGGCGACCTGCTGGCGTTCGCCCCGGCGATTGGCTATGGGCTGAACCGGCTGAAAATCCTCTGCTTCGTCGCCGATACGCAGGTCGTCGTCGGCATCGAAGCGGACGGGCAGTTCGCGACGAAGGCCGTTCAAGATATCGTCGAGGACGCTGCGGTTCTCAGCCGCGATGAGATCGATCCCAACGGCCCGTTGGTGTTCAGCCGGGTCGATCGCGTCTATCGCCGCGTTGCCGACCATCTGCGGGTTCTCACCCTCCGCGATGGCATGGGCCGCGAGCAGGTTCTGAAGACCACCGACGACCACCCGTTCTTCGTCATCGGCCAAGGGCAAAAGAGTGCGGGCGACCTGCACGTTGGCGAGTTGCTCGACACGCCGAATGAGTTGGCATCGCAAGTCGTGAAAACCGTCCGCGAAGAACACCCGGATGGAATTCCCGTGTATAATTTCCGCGTCGAGGGAACGCAT
>JANXOJ010000615.1 GCA_025353625.1 Planctomycetota bacterium
ATCGAAGCGGCCCAGCGCGATCCGAAAATTCAGCGGTCACTGAAGTTGCTCGGCGAGATGTTTTCGGATGAAGTTTTTCTTTTCGCCGGACCCAACTTCAACGACATGTTGCAACTCTTTCAAAGTACCTTCGGCACGATGCGGTACGGCCCGGCCATTGCGCAACTTTCCGGCGAGACGAAAGGCATGAAGGACGACGAAGTGCAGGCCCGGATGATGATGCAATCGCTCGTTGACTCACTGCCGTTGCTCAAAGCACCTGAATTTGTGCTGGGCTTCAAGATCAAGGACAAGGCACTGGCCAAGGAGCAATTGGACAATCTTGAGAAAATCCTTACCAAAGCCCTCGCCGGCGCACCTCAGCCGTTCCACGATCGCCTCAAGCGCGTATCCATTGACGGCAGTTCCTACCTCAGCTATACGCTCGATGGCCAGATGGTTCCCTGGGACCACGACAACATCGAGAAAATACGCGCGGCGGCCGCCAAACCGGCCGACGCCGATCGACTGATCGAGCATTTGAAGTCGATGGAGCTTAAGTTCACGCTCGGGCTGCGCGATGATTTCGTGTTGCTATGCGTAGGCCCCTCGACCGACTTGCTGGCACACCTCGGCAAAGGGCCGGGGCTGAGGAGCCTGCCGGAACTGGCTCCCGTAAAAAAATTCGCCGACAAGCGGCTCTTTAACGTCAGCTATATGAGCAAGGCGACAAATCGCCATCTCAACACCACGAAGGCCGACATCGACAACGCTTTCAAGGAATTCAAGCAGGCCCTGCCGAAGTTAAAAATCCCCGAGAAGGCCCGCGATGAGATCGACAAAGACTCTGCCGACCTTGCCCACGATCTCGGCCGTGCGATCGTCCCCGAGGTGGGTGCCCAACTGGCGGTTGGGTTCCTCACGGACACCGGATCGGAATCCTATTTCTACGATTGGACCGAACACCCCGAAATCGACGCTTCCAAGCCGCTCGACCTGCTAAAGCACATCGGCGGCAGTCCCCTGGCGGCCATCGTCAATCGCACCAAAGTCTCGCCCGATGCCTACGATCTGCTGGCGAAATGGATCGGCGTCGCCTATCGCTACGCGGAAGAATACGGCGTGCCGCAAATGAAAGAAAAGGAACGCAAGCAGTACGACACGTTCATGGGCAAGGCCAAGCCGCTCTTCCAGCGGCTGAGCACCGCCACGCGCGACTCGCTCATCCCGGCACTAGCCGACGGCCAGACGGCCATCGTCCTCGATACCAAACTCACCAGCAAGCAGTTCATCAAACAGCTTCCGCCCACCGAACAATCGCTGCCAATGTTCGAGCCGGCGTTGGTCTTTGCCGTCAGCGATGTCGAGAAGCTCAAGATTGCCTTCGGCGAGTATTGGGCCGTCGCCGATGAATTTCTGGAAATCGTGCGCAATACCGAAGGCTCGAAGGTGCCCGCCGATTTCAAAATCCCGCGTCCCAAGACCTACAAGCTCAAGGCGGGCACAATGTACAGCTTCCAACTGCCGGAGGAATGGGGTGTCGATAAGAAGGTGCTTCCCAACGCGGCACTTACGGACCACGTCGCCGTGCTATCGCTTTCCGGCAAACATTCCATTCGGTTGTTGGCCGAGACTCAGCCGAGCATCGGAAGTCAGAAGCTCCCCCTGGACCGGCCTTTGGCCAGTGCCGGCGGTTTCGATTTCGCCGGAATGATCGACGCCTACACGCCGTGGATCGACATGGGCATCGATCTAAGCACCAAGCAAGTGGACCCCTCGGTCGCCGAAAACATACGGCAACATGCACATGCGGTGATTGAAGTGCTGAAGGTCTATCGCAGCACGGTGGAGGAGTCCTTCGTCGAAGGCAAGGCAGTCGTGACCCACGCAACGAGCGAGGTTCGCGACATCGACGAGAACGCAGCGAAGGGGGCGGCTAGCCCGTGAGCAAACGTTACCGTGCCGGAAGCGACGGACTGTTGTTCGGCATGAGGGTCGGTTGTACCCCGGCCGGCACGCCATAGACGGGCCGCGCGTAGGTCGGTGCCGGGGTCACGCAGTTCGACGTCGTAGCGCAAGGGTTGCACGAGGGGGGCGCACAGGCCGGTGCGCATCCGCACGCTTGTCCGTAATAGGGCTGCGGGGTCGGTTCGTAGCAATGCCGACAGCCATTTTGCGCGAGCGCCAAGAGAACCAGAGTTATTGCCAGCCGCGTCATGCACCGCTCCTTTGTGTTGGGGGAGGGGCGGAAAGTAACAAAACGGGAAAGCTGGGTCAAGACTAACGCGCAAAAAAGGATAAACGACCAATGGTTGCATAGGCCGGAACAAGCTTGCGCGATTTCGGCCTACGCGACTTAGGTCGTTTAGGCGGTCTGCCTACGGGCACTCACTGCCGTTGACTCCGGTTATTTCGGATGTACCCTTTCTTGCGATTTTGACGCATTTAGCGGTTCTCCCGCGCTAATGGTTTCCAATGTCCGGCTTGCGCGGATCTTGTCGATGGTAACCACGGAAGTGATTGTGGCTCGCATGCTTGTTGCGCCCGTTCTGCCTGTTTTGGCGGAAGTGCATCGAGCGACGGTCGGGCCGCATTTAACATGGGCAACACTCGACGGATAGCCGCGCGTCATAAGGAGCCAGCTCGATGAAGGTTCTCGTTCCAAGGATTCCCATTGCGTCGATTGCAGCCCTGATTGTTTGCCTAAGTGGTTGCACGAGCTACCACGACTACTTCCACAACGGCTTCATGGTCGGCCCGAACTACTGTCCGCCCAAGGCGAACGTGGCTCCTCAGTGGATCGATGCGGCCGACATTCGCGTCCGTTCGCAGTCGGTCGATCTGAGTCGCTGGTGGTGCGTTTTCAACGACCCCATGCTGGATGGCCTCGTGCATGAGGCTTACGGCCAGAACTTGACGTTGAAGGAGGCGGGCACGCGCATATTGCAAGCGCGAGCGTCTCTGGACATCGCCGTGGGTGGCATTTTCCCGCAGTCGCAGACGGCCACCGGCAGCTATCGACGCACGGCATCGGCATCGAATCCGAATTTTCCACCCGTGAGCAAATATAGCGACTCCTGGGCCACCGGCTTCAACCTAGCCTGGGAACTCGACTTCTGGGGCCGCTTTCGCCGCTCGATACTTGCCGCCGAGGCGCAGCTCGACTCATCGGTGGAAAATTACGACGACGTCCTGGTTACGTTGCTGGGCGATGTGGCGACCAACTACGTGCAGGTTCGTCAACTTCAGGAGCAGATCCATTGGGCTCAGGAGAACGTTCGCTTACAGCGCGAGGTGCTGAAGATCGTCCGAGCTCGCTTTTCCGCCGGAAAGATCAACGAGCTCGACGTCGACCAGGCCAGCAGCACGCTCGCACAGACCGAGTCGCAAATTCCGCAATTTGAGATCAGTCTCCGCCAAGCCCAGAACCGACTTTGCGTACTGTTGGGCATGCCGCCGATGAGTCTTGACGCTCGATTGGGTCAGGCCACGATACCTGGCGCACCGGTGGAGGTGGTTGTAGGGATACCGGCCGAAT
>JANXOJ010000380.1 GCA_025353625.1 Planctomycetota bacterium
GGTTGCTCATTACCGAGAATTCGCGGCCGAGGGCGTGCGAGTAACGGTCGCCAATCCGCACTTCTTCTCTGGGCGGCCGGCACGACAAAGAGATTGGGCGCGGTTAGACCACGAAGATCATCCAAGCCACCGCGAGCATCGCGACGGAGCCAGCCCCAATCCAGGTGGCACGCATGGTGCGACGCCGCACGTCGGAAATGGCCGAAGTCCGCACGGCGTGGGCGGTAGGTACAACTCCCACGATCGGCACCGGCAAGAGCGTTTGCAACGTCGCAACGCTATTGATGGACGGCTCGAGGGCCGCGCCTCTGGAGATCATCGCCAGGCCAACGAGGGAGGTCAGCGAGGCGGCAACTGCAAGCAAGAGTACCGTCCATGCCGATCGGCCGGGCGGCGGCGGGGGAATCGGGTCTGCGGCGCGGAGTTCGATCCGTGGCTCGAGGCTGCGCGCGGCCAAGGCGGCTCGCTCGGTTTGTTGGGCCGCCGCGAGGGTCTGCTTCGCGCGTTCGGCAGCCTGTTGAACCTGCCGGATCTCGGCCAGATCTGGCGCGGCGGCGGGCAGCAAAGCGACATGGGGTGGAGGCAGCGGCGGAGGTTCCTGGGCAATTTTGGGCGGCACCGAGGCTATTTCCTGCCGCGTTGCCGTCATGCGCGTCTCCAAATCCTGCACCGACGGATGCAGCGGCATCCGATCCAGCAGCAGGTTGCTGCGACGCTCTTCAAGCTGATGCAATCTTTGATTGAGCTCCACCCAACGTGGATTTTCGACCATTATCGGTGGGGCGGGCTCCGGGGGCTTGGCCGCCGCAAGGGCCTGACGCCGTCGGTCGCGGAGCGATTCTAGTTCGATCTGGGTCTGATAGACCTTCCGCTCCGACTCCCGTACCGCCTGTTGGGCCGCCGAATAGGCTTGCTCGACCTGTCGCACCCAATCGCCGCGACACGCCTGGACGTAGGCCGTGCCGATGGCATTCACGAGCGGCACAACGGCATCGGGCCGCATATCGGCCAACGATATTGCAACCTCGGATTGCGTGCCCAAGAGGCGGGTCTTCATCGTTAACTTGGTGCGAATCTCGGCGGTTGCCTGGGCGACGATTTGCTGCCAAGCACGATCGCAGCTTATTCGTGGATCGGCGACCAAGACGGCTGCCGTGGCCTGGACGGGCAAGGCTTGCGGCTCGCGACGTGAGGCAAGCTTCCAGCCCAAGCCACCCACGCCAACTGCGATCAAAACAATCGCATAAATCGCCTTGGGCAGCACCCACGGCGATTGCCGACGAACAACATTTGCAGAAAGGGGCCGAATGATCGGCATATTAGTCACCTATTAGTCGGACGGGACGCCTTGAGAATCCCTTACTGTCGTCATCGACGGCTGCGGTCCCAACGTTTGAGTCGCAAATCGATTTTTTACAGAATTCATGCAAAGCCGGAGTAGCATACCCCCAGATTGAATGGGCCTCGTGAATTTGGGAGTTGATAGAATTCAGTTTTGGTGGGATACTTGGGGGGGAGGGCCGAGGTTTTAGGGCTTAAAGCCCAAGACTTAAATCCCAAAACCTATGACCTAAGACTAAAACCCAAATCCCCAGGAACCTCTTGGCGTGCAACGCTTCATGCTCCGATCAAAAATTCACCGTGCTACCCTAACGGGCACGGACCTCGATTACGAGGGCAGCATTGCCATCGACCGTAATTTGATCGAGGTGGCCCAGCTGCTGCCAGGCGAACAGGTCCATGTGCTCAACGTGAACAACGGTTCGCGACTGGTGACCTACGTCATCGAAGCCCCGGCCGGCTCCGGGACAATGCTCCTCAACGGCCCGGCGGCCCGTTTGGCTGTGCCCGGCGATAAGGTTGTTGTGCTGAGCTACGCCGGGATGTCGGAAGAAGAAGCCCGCTCTTGGAAGCCGTTGGTGATTTACGTCGATGAAAAAAATCGGGTTGTGAAGTGATGTTGTGGTGCGGGCGTCCCGCCTGCACCACAGTTTTCACAATCGCGCCTCAATACCCTTCGCCGCCCTTGCCCTTCTTGCCTGGGCCGGTCCCTACCGGGGCGGCGACCTTGCGAATTGGGAAGCCGCAGATTAACGCGATGGGCGATTCGGCGTAGCGTCCGCTGGCGTGGGCCGTTGCACTATAGGGCACCGCATAAGCGGCGGCCATGCCGCTGGTCACGTCGGCAATATAAAGGACCGCTTTGCTAGGTATGGCACTGTTTCCTCCGCGTCCGCCACGGCTGAGATCGCTGATGCCGGAGACCATCAGAAACTTCGGAGCCTTCTCGCCGTTGACCTTGAAGTCCTGGCCGATGTTGCGGAAGTAGTGTCCCACCGGTGCAAATCCGCCTGCCGCGCTGCGGCCGATTACATACGCATGCAGATCGCCCGTGAGGTGGTCGAGGAAGTAAACGGCCTCATAATCACCATCGACCGGACCCGTGGACATGCTGAAAGTCTCGATCTTATCGGTAGCCACGGCATGCAGAGGCACGCTCGGCCAAAACCCGGCTATCAAGAGACCGGCCACGAGTCCCAGCCCCAACCAGACCAGCACGTTCGTTTTTTGAAAATTGTACGACATAGCAATACCTGCTCCGTTACCGACGTTTCTTGCCCAGACCTAGAGTGCATGGTATCCGGTTTGGGGCCAAAATTCCAGAGCGTGCCGAGAATTTTACTTTTTCGCCGCTGGAAGCGGTACCGGCAACTGCTCTTTCGGATTCGGTATTTCCGGTTGATCCAGGCTCGGGATCAACATCGGTCCCTTACCGGAATCGACCGGTGCCGCCGTCGGCAGAGCCAATTGCGACGGACCAGACTGCCCTAGCCGAATCTCCCAGCCGCCTCCGAGGGCCTTGTAGATCTGGATCAGGCTCGTGGCAATCTGCCCTCGGGCTTGGGTTTCCAAGTCGGCCTGTTGCACCAAGTTTTGCTCGATCGTGGCGACGCGGTTGAAATCGACCGTGCCGACGCGGTATTGGCTGACCACGATCTTATAGGCTTTGTAAGCCGCCTTTACGCTTTCCGTAAGCAGTTTGGCCCTTTCTTGAGTCCGCAGGAAGGAAATCAGACCATCTTCGGTCTCTTCGTTGGCCTTGAGGACCGTTGCGCGATAGATCAACAAGGTTTCTTGGAACTTGGCGTCTTGCAAGTTGACGTTGCTTTTAATGCGGCCATAGTTGAAGATGTTCCATTGGAACGAGGGGCCGACGCTGCCGTTGAACGCAGCACTGCTAAACAATTGTGAGAAATTCTGAGCCGAGTAACCGATGTTGCCGGTGATTGAAATATGCGGATACAAATCGGATTCGGCAATGCCGATCTGCTGTGCTTGTGCGGCCGCATCGCGCTCCGCGCGGCGAATGTCGGGCCGCCGCTGAAGTAATTCGGCCGGTATCCCGACAACCGCTTCCGCCGGCGCGCCGGGTATCGTGGCCCGACCCAAGCGAGCATCGAGACTCATCGGCGGCATGCCCAACAGTACGCAAAGTCGGTTCTGGGCTTGGCGGAGAGTGATCTCAAATTGCGGAATTTGCGACTCGGTTTGCGAAAGCGTGCTGCTGGCCTGGTCGACGTCGAGTTCGTTGATCTTTCCGGCGGAAAAGCGAGCTCGGACGATCTTCAACACTTCGCGCTGTAAGCGAACGTTTTCCTGAGCCCAATGGATCTGCTCTTGAAGCTGGCGAACCTGCACGTAGTTGGTCGCCACATCGCCCAGCAACGTAACCAGGACGTCGTCGTAATTTTCCACCGATGAGTCGAGCTGCGCCTCGGCGGCAAGTATCGAGCGGCGGAAGCGGCCCCAGAAGTCGAGTTCCCAGGCTAGGTTGAAGCCGGTGGCCCAGGAGTCGCTATATTTGCTCACGGG
>JANXOJ010000386.1 GCA_025353625.1 Planctomycetota bacterium
AGGCCCGAATTCTGGAGGAAGGAAGCGATTTGGCAATCGAAGTCGACATCCAACCACGATCCAACGGTCGGCCGATATGCTCCGGTTGTGGCAAAGCGAAACCGGGCTACGACAGCATGTCGCAACCGCGACGGTTTCGCTACGTGCCTTTATGGGGCATGGCCGTCTATTTCGTCTACACGATGCGGCGCGTCGCCTGCCCTTGCTGTGGAGTGAAGGTGGAGCGCGTCCCTTGGGCTGACGGCAAGAGTCCTTTGACGAATAGCTTCAAGTGGTTCTTGGCTCGCTGGGCCAAGCGCCTGTCTTGGCTCGACGTTGCCAGGATTTTTGGAACGAACTGGAAACAGGTCTATTTCTCGGTAAAATCGGTCGTCTCGTGGGGGTTGGCCCAGCGGAACCTGGATGACATCGAGTCGATTGGCGTGGATGAAATCCAATGGCGACGCGGGCACAAGTACCTGACGGTGATCGCCAAAAAGGTGCGTCAAGCAATTCATGTGCTGGACCGCTTCCATGTGATGCAGAAGATGAACAAGGCCATCGACAAAGTGCGTGCCGCCGAGGCGAAGCGTTTGGAGCAAGACGGCTACGAGCCGATACTGAAATATTCGCGCTGGTGCTCAACAACAGGGTAAAACTCGCCATGAGAAAAGCGTACGGCTTTCGGTCGGAAAAAGCCATCGAAATGGCTCTATATCATCAACTTGGTGATCTTTCAGAACCAGAATCTACCGATAGATTCTGCTGAGGAGGCAAATTGTGGTGCAGGCGAGACGCCTGCATCACAAAAAGCTGGAAATTTCCGTGTACCTGCACAGTATCCTCATCCGCCCGTTGCGTGGTATACTGGCCCGTGTATCAAACTTCATTTCCTTTAATCGCCACCACCACGATGGTTATCGGAATTCTTGCCACGAATGATTTTGCGTTCAAAATAACGTTCGGAACGCCCGAGAATCGGATTGCCCTGATTGGATTGCTCAATGCGATCCTCAATTTGGCGTCGCCGATCGTCGACGTCACGCTTGTGAATCCTTTCAACTTGCAACAATACAAGGACGACAAACTGTCGATTCTCGACATCAAGGCGGTCGATGCGTCGGGTGCGATCTACAACATCGAAATGCAGATGAACCCTTTCGCCGGCTTGGTGCCGCGAATGGTTTATTACGGTTGCGAGTTGTATGCCGATCAACTCAAAGCCGGGGACGACTATACGAAGGCCAAGCCGGTTTTTTCAATCTGCCTGATCGACGAGGTGATTTGGCCCGATGGGACGCAAGTCCACCATGCGTTTCGCTTTACCGACAAGCCATCGGGCCGAGTTTTGGATAACATATTAGAGATTCACACGATCGAGTTCGGGAAGTATAATTTAACGGAGGCGGACTTGGCAACGGCCACCGACCTTGAATGCTGGATATACTGGTTCCTCCACGCCCACGAGTACGAGCCGGAGGAGTTGCGGAGGTTGTTTCCCCAACCGGCCATCCGAAAGGCAACGGACGCCCTTGTCAAGATCCGAGATATAACCGAGGACAAAGAAATGTACGACGCACAAGAAAGAGCGCGACGCGATCAACGGGCAATCTTGAACGACGCCCACAATAGAGGCGTGGCCGAAGGCAAGCTCGAAGGCAAGCTTGAAGGCGAACACAAGGGCAAGCTCGAAGGCAAGATAGAAGGCAAGATAGAAGGCAAGATAGAAGGCAAGATAGAAGGCAAGATAGAAGCGATCCGAATGCTTCAGTTGTTACTGTGCGTTCCAGCCGGCGATGAGGAAGAACTCCGCAGATTGGACTTGTCGCAGCTTGAGGCAATGGCGAGCGAACTGCAAAAGAAGCTGCGCAACCGAATAGTTTTGTAGCGGTTGACAAAGAACGAGCTGCGCCATCAACCAACTCCTTAGCTGTAGTAGCCAGTGCTTGATCTGAAGGTGGTTGTCCAAATTACGCCATTGTCAGTGATGCCTGTACCACAAAATTTCGTCCAGTTTCAACTCGGCGTTTTTGTGGCGTAGGCGAGCCGTATTTCTTTGCAGGCAAGACGCCGGCACCACAATTTGCTCTTGGACGGGACTTGCGGCCGTCATCTTTCTCCCACGCCATCGCTGATGCGGAAGTAGTCAAAGTCGACAAAGCCGCCCGAGGTTTTGGTCGCGAAATTGAACAAGGCAAAGCGGTAGCCCATGAAATGCGGGAGGGTATAAACCATCTTCAAAGGTATTCCGATCTTCGTCCATTGCTTGCCGTCGAGACTGTAGTAGGATTGCGCTTGGTCCACGCGATTTCGGAAATCGCAATCCACTTTGAGAAAGACGACTTTCTGGTTCAGCGGCACACTTTCCATTTCCCGTGGAACGTCGCCTTCGGCTTTCACCGCGACGATCGATCGGGTGCCGCCAATCATTTTGACGGCAACGAATCCATATCTTTTCTGAAATATGCCGAGACCGGCGAAGTCACCCTCTTTCATGTTGCTCACGTCGAGGGCTGCGGTGCCCGAGCATTGCGGGCCGAACGTTCTTTGGGTAAGCGTATTTCTGGCCCTGGAAAGATCGGCGTCAACTCTTCCCGTGGTCAACCGCAGCCAGCCACTTCGTTGGGTGAGCGACCAGTATTGATTATCCGGATTATGGTTCCATTGCCACGCCAGAGGGAATGCGGGATCGCCGGGATGCCGGTCGAATTCGTCGGAGGCCACCATGTTGGAAAGTCCTCCCTTGCCTGCGGGGATATCCAACTTCGTTGGCACCTTGCCGTCCAGACCCAGGACGGGCCAGCCCTCCACCCACTTCACCGGCACGAGGCAGGGGGTGCGCCCGACCGCTCCGTGGTCTTGAAACAGCATCGCATACCACTTGCCTTCCGGCGTGTCGATAAGGCCACCCTGCGCGACGCCTTGGTCCCTGAGAGCGACCCGGCCTTCATAGGGGCCTGAGATTTTGTCCGCTCGGTGGACGATTTGCGTGCGCATATCGTTTCGAGGCCATGTAATGTTGAACAAATAGTACTTTCCGTCGTGCTTGCACAATTGGGAGCCTTCCGCCGGCAGGCCGGCCCTAGTACCGGCCGCGAGACTGGCGTTCTTGATGATTACTTTGTCGATGCCACCGGCCTTGATCGCCGAAGCGTCCGCGGTAAGCTCCGTGAGGCGAATCGTGCCGGCTCCGTGGATCATATAGACGCGGCCGTCGTCGTCAAAAAACAGTGAGTGGTCGTGTAGTGCCGGAGAGAACGAGAATTCCTTCCACGGACCTCGTTCGATGTCCTTCGTCGTATAAACGTGGGTCTTGCCGGTCGTGGCAGAGAATGTGGAGACATAGAACGTGCCGTCGTGGTAACGCAGACTGCTGGCCCAGGAACCGGCACCGTAGGCCGTTCTCCCGTTTTTCAAGGTCATCGCGTCGTTGTCCGCGAGTGCTTCATAGGCATAGCCGACGAGCTCCCAGTTCACCAAATCGTTCGACTTCATGATCGGCAGCCCGGGACTCATGTGCATCGTGGTGCTGCTCATGTAGTAAGTCTGCCCGACGCGAAGGATCGCGACGTCCGGGACGTCGGCCCAGAGAATGGGGTTTTCCGCCAGCTTCGCCGGCTCGGCGGCGCGTAGAGAGAACTCGGCGCAAAAGCCGATGAGGGATAGTGCCGCGAGGCACACGAACAGTTTTGCCTTCATGCCTTCTTCGCACCTTTGCGTGAAACGAAACAAATCGACATTTTACCCAATTCGTTGAGCCAAAACTTGCCCCGCCGCTGCCACGGCTGAGCCTAAGACAACCGCTTGCCCCATTTCCAACAAGACGAGTTCAATAGCTGCCAGGCATCCCAGCAAATCGACTTCATCAATCAGCCCCATTTGAGCGATGCGGAAAATTTTGCCTTTGAGAGGGCCTTGCCCGCCGCCCAGTTTGATGCCGAAACGCTCTTCCAGACGAGCAAGAAATGCTTTGGTGTCGATTCCCTCGGGCGTGTATACGGCAGAAAGTCCCTCGGCGGGCCGCTTTGCCACGGGCTTCATTCCTAGCGCGGCGATGCCGGCCAATGTGGCTTGCGATAACGTGCGGGATTTTGCCCAGAGCGTTTCCATGCCGGCGGAGCGAATCTGCCGCAAACTTTCATGGATTGCTTCGATCAGTGGAATCGCCGGCGTGTAGGGGGTCTCGCCTGCTTGGGCCGCTTTGCGATAGGCGAGTAGATCGAAGTAGAAGGCAGGCCGTTCGATCGATTCAATCTGCTTCCAAGCAGGCGGGCTTACGGCCAAGAACGCCAAGCCAGGCGGGGTCATCATCGCCTTTTGTGCGCCGACAACTAGGACGTCGATGCCCCAGGCGTCGGTGCGGCACTCCATCGCCCCGACGCCGCTAATGCCATCCACGACCAGCAAGGCCGGGCTTTTTCGGACGACGCGACCGATGGCTTCGATATCGTGTCCGACGCCGGTGCTCGTTTCTTGCAAGGTGGAAAAAACGGCGACGATGTCGGGATGCTGCTTGAGCAGGCGGTCTACTTCTGCCGCCTCGAACGCTTCACCCCAGGGCAGTTCGTAGCGGACGACGTCGATGCCGAAGCGCTCGGCAATTAACCGCCATCGCTCGGAAAATTTACCCGATTCGAGAACGAGGGCTTTGCCTCGTCCGCCCCCCTCTCCCTTTGGGAGTGGGGAGGCGCGCGGAACGAGGTTTACCACGGCGGCTTCCATCGCTCCCGTGCCGGAACTGGCCAGGACCAGCACATCGTTCTCGGTTTGGAAGGCATATTTCAGGCCCTCGAATACCTCGCCCATCGTGGCGCGGAACTCCGGCGTGCGATGGTGGCGAACCTGCCGAGCCATCGCCAGCAAAGCAACTTGTGGAACTTCCACGGGACCGGGCGTGAATAGGCGTTGTTTGGGCATGGACCGTCAATCGATCTTGAACTCGACTTGGCCGCCGAAAACCCCGGCGGCATCTCGGGCGACCTCCTGCCCCAGCGTGGTGGCCGTGTTGTACTTGGCCGGAATCTCGCTCCCCTTTGTAATTTCCACGCGATAAAAGCCGGGGCACATGCCGATCGCCGGATCGTCGCCGCCGCGGCTAGGCATGATGACGTTCGCCGATCCAGAAGCGTTCGTCGTGCCGCTGCCGGTGCCGAGCGCGGTGCCTTGGAAGCTTTCCGGAACGAACTGTACGGTTGCCCCATCGACGGGCTTGCCTTTGCGCGTTACGCGGCAGTTGATGGAAATTCTGCCGGTGCCTGCATTCTTCCATTCCGTAACCCGAACATTGATCTCGTCGGCGGAAATCTTGGCGGCCTGCAAGTCGCTCGCCGAAGGTGCCGCGCCGCGCGGGCCGCCACCCAGTTTCTTGATCTGTGCGACGGCCGCTTTCAGGCCCGGAGCTTTGTCCAATTCTTTGTAGTCCAGCACGCCGTCTTTATTCGCGTCGAACTGAGCAACCGCCTTTTGCCCGGCGTCGGAGTCAATGGCCGCCGGCTTGACCGGGCTTTTGGACGAGCCGCCACAGCCGGAAAGGGCTAGCAGGGTAGCTAAAGAAACGGAACCGAACAGGGAATGAAGTCGATTTGGCATCGCGGCACCTTGTTTTGGGCTTTGGTCTTTCGTTTTGGGTCTTGGGTTTTAGGTCTAAGGGATTTGGATATCGAAGCCCAAAATCCTAAAGACCTAAAACCTAACTTCCAATCCCCAGAATAACAGAATCTTGGAAAGACGTCAAAAGGGAGATGGCAGGGGGTATTAACCACCGAAAATGAGCCCTCGGAGGAAAAGTTTCACGTTCGATGGGTCAGTCGGCGGGCCAAGCACTCAGGGTCCGCTCCGACCCACCCTTTGTCGATTGTGGATCTGTTGTCGTTCAACTACCAATTGCAACCGGCTGTTGCCCCCGTTCGTCGTTGGGATTGGGCCACAGGTCATTTCCCTTCCCCGTAGTTTATTTGCAATTAGTTGACATCGTCGGGCGGTATCGGTTATAATTCCAGCGTCAGGACTCCGATCTCACGAGTGGCCGTATCTGGGCAAGGCGGCCGCACTCTCCGTTGGAAGGCACCGATTCATGACGACACGTTGTGTGAAGAAGTCGGCATTTACGCTCGTCGAACTGCTGGTGGTCATTACGATTATCGGTATTTTGATGTCGCTGCTGCTGCCGGCCGTGAATTCGGTTCGAGAGTCGGCCCGGTGTACCCAGTGTAAGAATAATCTCAAGCAGATCGGCGTTGCCAGCTTGGGGCACGTCGAGAAGTATGGCTCGTATCCGTCGAGCGGTTGGGGATACAAGTGGGTTGGCGATCCCGACCGAGGCGTTGGTCCTACGCAGCCCGGTGGCTGGGTCTATAACATTTTGCCATTTTTGGGGTTGGAAATGATCCACGATATCGCGAAAGGGGCCGCCGAACTGCCGAATAAAGGGGCGAATTCCAAGTGGATCAAACTTAAGGAGGCAAAGTCGGCGGCGATCCCAATGTTGATCTGCCCCACTCGTCGTAAGGTTTTGTCGTACCCGGCTAAAGAGGATTCTTATAACGCGGACCAGCCCGCTACGTTGAATAAAACGGACTACGCAGCCAATGGTGGATCGGTTGTTTTTCTCGGCGCTGGGCCGAGCATCGATTGTCTCGAACAACATCAATATCCCGATTGCGCCTGGACGAATGCCGACCAATCAAGGTTTAATGGCATTTCCGGTGAACTTAGCGAAGTTTTACCCAGCCAGGTTACCGATGGGACGAGTAACGTCTTTTTAATCGGCGAAAAATACCTGAATCCCGATTTGTACTTCAGCGGCCTAGACGGCGCTGACAACAATAGTGCCCTACAGGGGAACGACTGGGACACGAATCGCTGGGTTGAGAAGGGGCCGATGCGCGATACCAAAGGCGTGGAAACAATGTCAACCC
>JANXOJ010000472.1 GCA_025353625.1 Planctomycetota bacterium
TGACAACCGCCCCGCTGCGCCGTACAATTGGTGGTAGTTGCAAACCGTGGATCGTCCGTGGGGTGGAACGATCCGTTTGCAACGGAAAAAGGCGGAACCGTGGAAAAGGGACTGTTTTCCGTATCCTGCACGACATGCCGAGCAAAGCTGGTCGTGCGGAATAAGGAAGCCATCGGGGCGATTTTAGAATGCCCCAAATGCGGCAGCATGGTAATGGTGTCCCCACCGGAAGGGTGGGTTCCAGACGCCGAACCTTCCTCGTCGTCGGATTTGCACGCCAAGACGGAACCACCGGTAAATCCCGCACCGCAGATGCCGGCCCCTGCCAATGGCAACTCTGGGATCGGCAAATCGGGCCTATCGGGAAGTCGTTTGGCTGCCAACGATAAAGCAGCGGTGGCCGACGGATCGCGGATTCATGCGCCCCCGGTGGTGGCTCAGCCGAAAGGTATCAAGCGACCGGTTGTTGCGGCGGCAATGGCCGATACGCTCGATGGCGCGATGCTTTCAGAAGTGGCGGCGGATGGTTCCAAGACAGGGTTTGAACTAACGGCCGACGCACCGAAACCCGCTCCGGCCCATGCGGCCTTCACGCCGGTCGATGAACGCGAAGGCGCGGCGGCGGTCGTGCCGCAACCGTCGTTCTTGACCGGCACGCTGTTAGGACAAATGTTGGTTCTCAGCACGTCCGCCCTGCTGGGACTTGGTGTCGTGCTTGCCGTTTGGGCCGCAGTCGCGAATCGACAGCAATCGGCCCTCGCCCAACCGAATGACTTGGCCAAGCCTGCTCCATTGGATCCGCCGCCCGTCGATCCAGGGACCGCGCCCAAACCGGCCAGCGAGCAACTCGATTTGCGTTGGTTGCCGGACGATTTGCGAATGGTGGTCGATCTTCGCACGTCGCGTTTGGCGGCGCAGCCGCAGTGGCAGCGGTTGGTGGCCTTTGCCGATGCTTGGTGGCGACCGAATGCCGGGCAATTGCTCAACGACCTCGGTCTTCGTCCGGAAAAAGTCCACCGCTTGACTTGGGCCTCAACCGACTTGACCGCCGCTACAGCGAAGTGCATCGTAGTCCTGCAATTGGAAGAAGGTCTTGATGCCGCGAAATTAATACCTAGTGGCGATGCGGTCAATCTGGGCGGGCCGAATCTTATTGCACATCGCTTGCCCGGTGCCGCGTGGCCGCATCCGCTGTTGCTTGTCGATAGCCGCACCCTCGTGACCGGCAATGAAGACCTATTACGCGAGGTGGCCGCGCGGCAGGAGCTGCATCTGGCGAGCAGGTCGATGGAAAATCTGCTCAAAAAGCTATCGCCCGCGAATGACTTTGCCGTGGTCGTCGATCTCTCGGCCGCGCGGGCTGCAGCTTGGAAGCTTCCTACCCATTGGCTCGATATCTGGCCCGCCGGCTGCCAAGCGTGGCACCAAATTTGCGAAACGCCGGTTGCCGTGAGTATCGCCATGCAGACCAACGGTGATCGCCGAAGTGAAATGTCCCTGGCGTGTGCGGGCGAAACGGTGGCCGACAAGGTGCAGACCGCCATCAAGGAACTGGTTCCGGCCATACTCAAGGTGCTGCCCGACCGGATGGCCGCATTGAAGAACAGTCTTCAAGCGGGGCGATTCAACGGCGAAGCGGCCGATCAATACAAATTGCTGCTGGATGAGTTTCAAGCCGCTTTGAACACGGCGCGTTGCGACGCGGTCGAAGGCGTCGTCTCGTTGCGGATGACTTGGCCCGCTCAGGGGCCGATGGTTGCCGCCGCAGCCGGAGCGGATAGCTTCGCGGCAATGCGTGCCGATTGGCTGGCCGCCGCACGAGCGGCCGACGAGTCGGTTCTGCACGCCTTGCTGATGGGCATCCTGGGTTACGTCAAGGCAAGCGAGCCGCCCAAATATCCCGACGGCGCACCGGGGGGCGCGTCGTTCGCGCCTGAAACGCGACTGAGTTGGATTGCCACACTCCTGCCTTATTACGGCCGCGTCGATTGGCATCGCAATTTGGAATTCGGCTATAACTGGAACAACGCCCACAATCAAAACGTCGCTCGGCAGGTCTTGCCGGAGGTCGTCAACCCGGCCCTCGGCCCGCAAACGACTGCCGCCGGCTTTCCGGTCACGCAGTACGTCGGTGTGGCGGGCGTTGGTAAAGATGCCGGCAAGCTGAGCGTTGATGATCCGCACGCGGGCGTATTCGGCTACGGACGGCAGACTCGGCCCGAGGATATCGCCGATGGAGCGTCGAACACGATCGCCGTGCTGGGCGTGCAGGACCATTGTGGCCCCTGGGCACAAGGCGGCAACGCGACCGTCCGCCCGCTCGCGCAGCGGCCCTATGTCAATGGGCCGGACGGCTTCGGCAGCGGCCAGCCCGAC
Organism: Planctomycetota bacterium; assembly: GCA_025353625.1. Lineage (GTDB taxonomy): Bacteria > Planctomycetota > Planctomycetia > Pirellulales > Thermoguttaceae > JANXQG01. The sequence goes on from JANXOJ010000472.1 coordinate 2,377, forward strand.
GGTATGTTGGCGGGGATGGCCGATGGCTCGGTTCGATTCTTGTCGAAAAACATTGACCCGCAAGTCGTGGAAGCGTTGGCAACGATCCACGGCGGCGAGGCCGTGGACGCGGCCTCGTTGGAGCCGAGACCGCCCGCGCCAAACGGTACGATTCCCAACGTCAATCTGCTTCCAGGGATGCCCGTCGATCCAGCGAAGCCGCCCCTTGCCGCCAAGGTGAAGCCGCCTGAACCGCGCGGAGCGGCCATGCCGGATGCCGCGACGCAAGCTCGCTTGGACGATCCGATTCGCGGGCTTACGCTCAACAAGATGCCGCTGGCCGATGCCGTGCAATTGATTGCCGAGATGAGCACCCTTGCGGTGAGCCTCGACCCGGATGCGATGCGGGAGTTGGGTGTCTCTTTGCGCGATCCTGTCTCTATCGATGCCCACGACACCACCGTCGCGGGAGCGTTGCAGTCAATTGCCGCCGCAAGGCAAATGGTCCAGACGGTCGAAAACGGCCAAGTTCTCTTGACCAGTCCCGCCGATCATCGAAATTCCTTGCGATCGATTCGCTTTACGGTTTCCGACTTGACGGGCGGCGATGTCAAGGCGGCGACCGAATTGGCCGCGCTCGTGCAAAAACTGGTCGTGCCCGAGACCTGGCTGGCCAACGGCGGTCGAGGCACCATCGAAGTGACCGGCGATGCCCTGAAAATCACGCAGACCCAAAACGTCCATTACTATGCGATCATCTTCTGCGAAAAGCTGCGCCTTGCCCGTGGACTGCCGACCAAGAGCCGTCTCGATCCCAAGCAGCTTGAACTTGTCAGTCGAACGGCCAGGGCCAAAGCCGCACTCGGGCAATCCATAAGCATCAACGTGCCGACACCAACGCCCATATTGCGGATCATCGAGCAGTTCAAACAGCCGGGTGGGCCGGATATCCTCGTCGATCGGCCCGCGCTCGCCGTCGCGGATATCTCGGAAAAACTCTCGGGCAAATTCAAAGCCGATAAGCGGCCGCTGGGTGAGGCCCTCAAGCAACTGCTTGAGCCGTTGGGACTGGCCGCGCGGGATGTCGATGCGAACACGTTGCAAAACACCACGCAAAAGGCCCTAGCCGCGCGCATGGAACTTGAGTTCCATGCGGTTGGGCCGCTCCTGGCCGGTCTGCCACCTGCGGCTCTGATCGATCGCATCAAAGGAAACCTTCGCGGAGCAACCTGGACCGAAGCCGGCGGATCGGGCGAAATCTACTTCGACGCGCCGTCGCAATGCCTGCTCGTCTTGCAATCCCAGCCCATGCAAGCGGCGATTGAAGCAATGTTGGTGGAGAGCGGGAAATAAGCAGCAATGCCCCGCACGGGAATTGCGTTACCAGCGGCTGAGATAATGCTCGGCTTTTCGGGATGCTAAAGATGTTAATCCCTACCTCTATGTCCTGACTTCCCCCGAGGAATTGCTAAATGCACCGCCATGCAGTTCAAAATAGGGAAGCCACACGCAACGCCAGTTGCTTTCCTATCCCCCTTGTGGAGGTGTCATATCGCGAATAGAATGGAGCCGCTTGAATTCGTTTGAATGAACTATCTTCGGAGAGCTTCTCGATGACGCGACGGTACGTAAATCAATTGGGCCATCAGGAAGTTGTCGATCAGATTTTTTTGGTTGCCGATAAGCAGTTGCGCCCCAACCGCAACGGGAACCTTTACCTTCAGATGGAGCTTTCCGACCGCACCGGTCGCATCGGCGCGCGAATTTGGAACGCCTCGGAAGCGGTCTACAAGGCCTTCGAGAATGGCGACTTCGTCCGCGTCGAGGGCACCACGCAATTGTTCCAAGGCGCGATGCAGATGATCGCCACGCGGCTCACCAAGGTGCCCATGAATGAAGTGGTTGGCGACGATTTCGCCCCCTTGCGGGCCGTCGATGTCGATAAGCTCGTCGCCCGCCTCGGCGAACTTCTCCGCAGCCTGACCGAGCCGTCCCTGCAAACGCTCGCCGAGTGCTTTCTGATGGATGAGACCTTCATGGCCAAATTCACGAAGGCCCCCGCCGGCATCAAGAACCATCACGCCTACCTGGGCGGCCTCCTGGAGCACGTCGTCAATCTCATGGAAGTCGTCGTGCGGGTAGCGCCCTGCTACCCGGAGATCGATCGCAACCTGCTTTTAATCGGCGCGTTCTTGCACGACTTGGGAAAAATCGACGAATTAGCGTACGAGCGCGAACTTTCATACAGCGATGAGGGTCAATTGATAGGGCATCTCGTCATGGCCGTGAGCCTGCTGGAAGGAAAAGTAGCCGAAGCGGAAAAGCTTTCCGGCGAAACCGTCCCCGTCGAGACCGTACTTCGACTAAAGCACATGATCGTCAGCCATCACGGCGAATATGGCTTCGGCAGCCCGAAGTTGCCGATGACCCTGGAGGCCGTGGCCCTCTACTGCCTCGACAACCTCGACGCCAAGGTGAACTCGTTCCAGCAACTTCTCCGCGACGATCCGAATGTCGATAGCCATTGGACGGCCTTTTATCCGAATTTGGATCGGAAGTTATTTAAGGGGAAGCGGGGATAGGTAAAAGGCAAGCTATTTATTCACCGCGAAGGGCAGGGAAGAGAAACGTGTGATGCCGTAGGTAGATAAGACCGTACTGTTTTTTCTCAGCGTCCCTCGCACCCTTGCGGTGAGACATCTTTTTCATTTTTCATGGACCCCATCGAACTACAAACCGCCATCATCGACCTCGTCAATCATCCCGACTACCAACCGGTCAAGCCGCGTGTGATTGCGCATCGCTTGGGGTTGCCCAAGGACGAAGCTACGGAGGTTCGCCGCGCGGTGAAGCGGCTCGTTAAGCAAGGGAAGTTGATTTATGCCTCCAATCATATGGTGAGGCCGACCGAGAGAGCCAAGCCCTCGCCCGGCGAACGGGTCGCGGACGTAGAAAATTTCAAGCTACCCTCACCCCCGGCCCCTTTCCCGTTTACGGGAGAGAAGAAACGAGATGAGGAGTTGCCGCGAAAACGCAAGAAGCTGGAACACGCACGGCCGCGAATCGTTGGTATCTTTCAACGGACACAAAAAGGTTTTGGTTTCGTCCGGCCTTCGCCGGTTCGCCCGAAGGACGATGCAGAAGCGGTCTCCGAGCCGCATGCCTCGCGAGACAACGATATCTTCGTTCCGGCCAAGTACACGCACGACGCGGCGACCGGCGATCTTGTGGCCGTTGAGGTCAGGCCGGCCCCCGGCGCACCCGGCCCGCGCGGCAAGATCGTTGAAGTGCTGGAGCGGCAAACGCGGCAGTTCGTCGGCACCTATTTCGAGGCGGAAGGTTCTGCCTTTGTGCAGATCGATGGCAAGCTCTTTCCGCAGCCGATATATGTCGGCGACCCCGGCGCGAAGAACGCTCGCAGCGACGATAAAGTCGCGATCGAAATGATCCGCTTTCCCTCGCCGATGTACGACGGCGAAGGCGTGGTGATCGAAGTGCTCGGTGCGCAAGGCCAGCCGGGCGTCGATACGCTTTCCATCATCCGCGAGTTCAACCTTCCCGAAGAGTTCGCCGCCGATTCCTTGGAAGAAGCCCGACAGGAGGTGGCCCGCTTCGAGGAATCGCTGGAAGGGCAACACGGAGGGCAACACGGAGGGCAACACGGAGGGCAACGCGAAGGGCGGCTCGATCTGACGGCAGAAACGATCGTCAACATGAGCGACCCACGACGGATGCGGCGGCGGCGGAGCAGCATCGCCAGCTCGTGCATGCGGGCTAACAGCGAATGGACCTCGGG
>JANXOJ010000485.1 GCA_025353625.1 Planctomycetota bacterium
ACCTTGAGCTGCGATCGCTTCTGGCCATCTTTTTCCCAGGTGTCGAGCTTGAGGCGACCTTCGATCAGCACGGACGAACCCTTGGTGAGATATTCGCTCGCCGTTTCCGCTTGGCGGCCCCAAATGGTTACATCAACGAACGTAACTTCATCGACCCATTCGCCGTTGGCGGCCTTGCGCTTTTCGTTTATCGCCAAACCGACATGCGTCACCGCCGTTCCCGATTGGATGTAGCGCAAATCGGGGTCGCGGGTGAGGTTGCCCATTAAAATTACGCGGTTAAAGCTGGCCATGATCGATGCCCCCTGCAAGGAATCCCGAAAGGAAAGGGATTACGATTACACTTCCCCTTCGTCGTCGATTTCATTGGTAGCACCAACGGCAGCGGCAGCGGCAACGGCCACAGGGGCCGCATCTGGCGGGGCAATCGCTGGGACGGGAGCCGACTGGGCATGGGACACCAGGGCTTCGACAATCCGTGGATCGACCTTGAGGAACAAGTACCGCAATAGCGTTTCGTTGATCTCGCACTCTCGGCGGAACGTGGCGAGTTGCAATGCGTCGAGGCGGAAATAAATCAGCCAGTAAGTGCCTTTTCGCTGCCCCTTGATGGGATACGCCAAGCGACGCTCCTCCCACAGTCGGCTAACGAGAATTTCGCCGCCAAATTTCTGAATCGTTTCGGCCAACTGGCCCGATATGCCGTCCGGATCACGGCTGAAACGATTCGAATCCAGAATGAACATGGCTTCGTAGACATTGCGGGCCAAGACTTAACTCCTCAAACAGTTTAATGGGTGGTGTTTTTGTGTCGAATGCTTGGGCATCGAAACATTGACGCCACACTTCTATTATCCATTGTATCGATTCATGCAGGTCTGCACACCCTCGTGTGCCCAGACCACGATGGCCTCGACGGCTTGAGCAACGGCCTGCTCAATCGCCGGGGTTTCTTCTTTGTCGAACTTACTGAGGACAAAATCGGGCCACGCCCAGCCTTGCGGCGGCGTCCCAATCCCTATCCGCATCCGCGCGAACTCTTGCGAGCCCAATCGGAGGATGATGTCCTCCAGCCCCTTCTGCCCTCCGGCCGACCCCGATGCCCTGACCCGCAGCTTTGCCAGCGGCAGGTTCAAGTCGTCGCAAACGACCAGGATATCGTCGTGAGGTATTTTGTAAAAATCTCGTGCGGCCAACACGCTGGCCCCACTCAGGTTCATAAAAGTTTTTGGCGTCAGCAGCAGGGCCTTTTTGCCCCTTAGATCGGCCTCGACCGTCTCGCCCTGGAACCGCTCCTTCATGCCGCCGGAGGCAAACTTTCGGACCAGTTCGCCAACGATAATAAATCCAACGTTGTGCCGGGTTCCTTGGTAGCGACGTCCGGGATTGCCAAGGCCAACCACCAGTTTCATACGAACGATCCCTCGGGCTTACTCTTCCTCTTCTTCATCTTTCTTCGCACCAATAACTTCCGGCTCGGCAACGCCAGCTTCGTCCGAATCGGCATCCGTCTTCACGACCGGGATGATGCAATGCACGACGATGTCTTCCGGGTCGCCCAGTGCCGACGCTTTCGCGGGCAGCTCTAGCGTGGCCAGCGTGATGGCATCGTTCAGCTTCAAATGGTTGATGTTCACAAACAGTTTTTCGGGGATCGAGCCTGCGGGACACTCGATGTGGACGTCGTGGACCAGTTGCTCGACGGTGCCGCCCTCTTTAACGCCGGGAGCTTGGCCGCGAAGCTCGACCGTCAGGTGTACTTTGACGAGTTCGTCGACGGAAACGCGCGTAAAGTCAACGTGCAAAACGTGGGTGCCGTAGGTATCCCATTGCAGGTCGCGGATAAAGGCCGACTCGGTGACGGCACCGGTCAGGCCGATGAGGCGACTGCCGTGACGCAACGCAGCGGCCAGCGCGTCCGAGGGCACCGTCAGACAAACATTCTCCTGCCCGTGACCATACAAGATGGCCGGCGTCATCCCCGACCAACGGAGCCGACGGTTGGAGTGTTTTCCGCCCTTTTCGCGACTGCTAGTTACGATCTGTTCCGCCATGGGAATCCTCGGTAAACGATGCTATGTCAATTGCACTGATAAAAATGGGGAGCCGATCCCGTTAAGCTCGACGCCCTTTGAACTTCTTATTCAATGGGGAAACGTGCCATTTTCGCGGAATCGCAAAAAATTTCAAGCCCGTCCGAGCAAGATTTTTTTGGATCGAGCCACGATTCGGCTAGGATCGCAAGGAAAATTCTACCCAAACAGCCGACTTACCGACTCGTTTCGATGAATTCGCTTGATCGCCTCTCCCAAAAGAGGGGCGACCGAAATGATCGACAAGTTCGCAATGCGTTTTCCCTGCGGCAGTGGGATGGTGTCGGTCAGCAGCAAACCGTCGATTGGCGTTTTCTGCAATAGCTCGATCGCCCCGCCGACCAGTAGCCCGTGGGTTGCCGCTAGATAGATTTTCCTGGCACCTGCCTCTCGCATGACTTGGGCAGCACCACAAATCGAACCGCCGGTGCTAATCATATCGTCGAAGATCAATGCCACGCGGCCCTCGATCTGGCCGCCAATGACGTGGGCCTGCTTCGTTTTTTCAGCACTGCTGCGCCTCTTATCGATGATCGCCAGCGAGCCGCCCAGCCGCACCATGTGGGCAAGGGCACGCTTGATGCTGCCTTCGTCCGGACTTACCACCACGAGCTCGTCATCCGTGAAGTTCATTTGCTTGATGAAATCATCAATGACGGGGGCCGCGTAGAGGTGATCGACGGGGATATCGAAAAAGCCCTGAATCTGGGCCGCATGTAAATCCATCGCCAGCACGCGGCTCGTGCCGGCGCGAGTAATCATATTCGCCACCAGCTTGGCGGTAATCGGCACGCGGCCTTCGTCCTTGCGATCTTGCCGGGCGTAGCCGAAGTAGGGAATCACGGCGGTTATGCGGTCGGCACTGGCCCTCATGCAACTGTCGATCATGACCAACAGTTCCATGATATTATCGTTCACCGGTGGGCAAGTCGGCTGAATAATAAAGACATCGCGACCGCGTATATCTTCGTCAATTTTGCAGGAAATCTCGCCGTCCGGGAAATTTCCCATGAGAGCCCGGCCCATGGGAATCCCCAGGTAGTCCGAAACCTTTTTCGCAAGTTCCGGATGGGCACGGCCCGTAAAAATCTTCATGTCATCCATTGCGCATAACCTTTTCAACGTTGGCCAAATCTTCGGGCGTGTTGATGCTCAATGCCTCGCACGGCTGCAAGACCTTCAGTGCCCGGACTCTTTTTGCTCGTTTTACCAGCAGACCGGGACAGTCGGTAATATAGTATTCGCCCTGGGCGTTGTCGGCGTTGAGCTCGCCGAGCGTGGCCAACAGATCGCGGCAGTTGAAAACGTAGTAGCTCATGTTGACTTCGGTGATCCGGCGTTGCTCTTCCGAAGCGTCCTTATGTTCGACGATGCCGATAAAGTTCCCGGCGGAATCGCGCAGGATGCGGCCCAGCCCATCCGTATTTTGGGCGTCGCGAGTTCCCAGGATACACGAGGCCGGCTCGCGCTCATAATCCTCGAAGAGCCGGGCAATCGACTCGGGCCGCATCATCGGTGCATCGCCGGCCACGACGAGAACGGGTCCGTCGTAATCGGCAAGCAGTTCGCGGCACGACGCGACGGCATGTCCGGTTCCCAACTGCTCGGCCTGAAGGGCGAACTTAATATTCTTGCGGCTGCCCAACGCTTCTCGAACGAGTTCTGCCCGGTGTCCCGCGACGACGATAACCGGCTCCACGCCGCCCGCATGGATAGCGTCGAGCACGAATTCAATCATCGGCCGGCCGCAAACCGGGATCAGAACCTTGGGCAGGTCCGATTTCATCCGTTTGCCTTTTCCGGCAGCCAAAACGACGGCCATTCGTAAATTCATGCAATCCCCCTGGGAAAGACCCCATCTTTGCATGAAATCCGTCGCGATTCTAGGGGCCTGCGGTGAATTTGTTTTGCCTTTCTCACCCACTCTTGGTAGGGTAGAGGGATATAGAAGAACTGCCGAAATGCACCATGAACTACCCCAATCCGGCCCTCACCGCACACTACGGCGACTCCTAATTCTTGTTGCGATTGAGCTTCTTGTGGCCTCGAAAACATCGGCGCAACCGAGTCTTACCGGGCCTTCGGCCACGTATGAGGTTCAAATCGATGGCGAAAGCTTTCGAGTCGAGGGGAACCGATCGGTTAAAGTTGAAAGCAAACTGAAAAAGGGCACAACCTACCAACTTGCCGTCCGCGTTTCGCCAACTCAAATACTCCGCCTCGATTCGATCTACTTCGAGTACGATCTGCCGGCGAAAGTTTTCGACAATTCCCAAGGTGGCTTGCGCGTCGCGCAAATTATCCACGAGCTTGGCTTTACGCTTACCGTAACTGATTTTGGTGAAATGGACGAAGCGCACCGCGACGAGGTTCTGAAGACCGTCACCAACCTGGCCTTGAAGCGGATTACAAAGGCCAAGGCTACCGAAATTCAGCAGGGCGAATTTAAACCCCGAACGTTTGGCCAGTCAAAAGGCAAGGGCTTGTTGATTACTTACAACGATTCGGCGGGCACCAAACGGAACTGCATGATCTGCGTGCTTGCCGGCGAGAATGGCGATAAGTACGCCCTGAGTGCCGTGGCCGAGTATTTAGACCTCGACAAAGACGAAGTCGGGCCTTGGGTGAAGGCGGCACTGGGGTCGATTCAGCCGTTGAAAATCACTCCACGCCCCTAAGAAAGTCGCCGGATGGGTTCCGTTCCTTCAAGCAAACACGACTTGTCCATCGACACGGCACCGGCGCGGCCCAAGGGCCTTAAGCTCGTGCTGCGGCGAGTGCGCGAAAAGGCTTCGGTATGGCTTCTGCCGATCATGCAGCGTGCGGCCCGGGCGTATGTTGGCGGTGAGTCGCTCAACGATGCACTGGTTGTTGCCCGGCGGTTCGCAGCGGAAGGGATGTCTAGCACGCTAAGCTATTGGAACTCGTTGGACGCCAGCCCGCGACAGGTGGCCGACGAGTATTTGTCGTCCATCGAGCGTTTGGCCGCTACGGGCCTCGATAGCTACCTGTCGATCAAGCCGCCTGCATTGCGGTTTGATTGCGGGTTGGCCGCCGAACTGGCCGACCAAGCCCATCGACACGGCATTCGCCTGCATTGCGATTCGCATGGGCCGGAAGTTGCCGATGCAACCAACGCGATGATGCAAGCGATGGTCGAGCGAAAAGCGGCCTGCGACGTGAGTACGACAATTCCAGGGCGTTGGTTTCGCAGCCGTTGCGATGTGGAGCGGGCCATCGACTGTGGTAGAAAGGTCCGCGTGGTCAAGGGCGAGTGGCCCGATCCGACCGATCCGAAACGCGATTTAAGGGCCGGCTTTCTTGACGTGATTGACCGACTTGCTGGTCGCGCACGTCACGTTGCGGTTGCTAGCCATAACGTGTCGCTGGCCGCCGAAGCAATGACTCGCCTGCGGACTGCCGGCACGTCGTGCGAGCTTGAATTGCTCTTTGGCCTGCCGATGACTCGGTCGCAGGCTTGGGCTAAAGCCAATGGTCTTGATGTGCGAATTTACGTCCCCTATGGGCCGGGCTACATTCCCCATGCAATCAATCAGCTCCGTCGCAAGCCACGAATCGCTTGGTGGATACTCAAGGATATCCTGACACCAAAACGCTGGAAATAGACTGCCATCGGATAGATTGCCATTGGTGGGGTATTTGGTCCCGCAAATTAAAAAGTTGGCAACACTTTACCGGAGTGAAGTAAATTCGAGGCAGATTACTTCGTGGGGCAGGTTTTTAACCTG
>JANXOJ010000609.1 GCA_025353625.1 Planctomycetota bacterium
GCCCGAAGGTCATTGCGCTATTTTTGAAGAGGTCGTGTTCGATGGGAAGTTGGGGCATGGAGTCGCGCAATGTGGGGCGGGAGCCTTCGATCCGGCGGTGCGGCAAAAACGGTCTGCCTTACCGGCGAATTCCCGGCCAGTCTGAAACCCTCTATAATACTACGCTGGCATGGTTCAAGCAACCGACACGAGGAAGCCCCGAATGATACCGCTCTATCCGCTTCGCTTTCGCCTGCTCGTTCGCCGCTATCTTTGGGGTGGCCGCCGACTGGAGACCGTGCTGGGCAAATCGCTCGCAGCCGGCAACGATTACGCCGAGAGCTGGGAGGTTTGCGACCACGGCGACGATCAGAGCATCGTCGATTTTGGCCCACTGGCGGGAACTTCACTCGGGAAATTGGTCCGCCATCGCGGCGAGGAGCTATTCGGGCATCCTCAGCCGCAGAAGTGCTTTCCGCTGCTCGTGAAATTTCTCGATGCGGCCCAGGCCCTCTCCGTGCAGGTCCATCCCAACGACGCCCAAGCCGCCCGGCAGACGCCGCCCGACCTTGGGAAAACCGAGGCCTGGGTTATACTGGCCGCCGATCCAGGGAGCAAACTCCACGCCGGGCTGAAGCCGGGTGTCGATCGGCAGCAACTGGCGGATGCGGTTCGCGATGGCACGTGCGAAGCGTTGTTGCATAGTTTTGAGCCGAAGGCGGGCGATTGTATTTTTATCCCTGCCGGAACCGTTCATGCCATCGGTAAGGGTCTGCTGGTGGCCGAGGTGCAGCAGTCGAGCGATACAACTTTCCGTCTATTCGATTGGAACCGCGTCGGCCCCGACGGAAAGCCGCGTGCCTTACACGTCGAGCAGAGTCTCGACGCGATCGATTTCGATCGCGGCCCAATCAGTCCGCAACGGCCCGAGCCAACGGGCAATCCATCGGTCAGCCGCCTGGTTGCCTGCGATAAGTTCATCATCGACCGTTGGGATTTCAAGGAAGGTCGAGCGATCGGTGGCGACGAACGGTTCCACATCGTATGCGTCCTCGAAGGGGCCGTCCGCATGGAAGGCGATCCCCAAATCGCCCCGCTATCGCGCGGCTTCTGCGCGCTTTTGCCAGCTAGCACGGGCAAGGTGCGTCTCGTTCCCCAAGGTCGAACCGTACTTTTGGACGTTTACTTGGGCCACTCCCCCCCGCCTCATTAAATGGAAGGGGTCGAGCGTGAGGGCAGCACGGAGGAGCTTGTACGGAAATTTGTGGCACATGCTTCCAGCCCGTGGAGTAGCACGGCCAAAATAGCCGTGCCACTTCCGTTGACACAGAAACTCTTACAGCCTCGCACAGCGTTTCTCTCGGAAGTATACCTTGGGGGGTACGATTCAAAACTTGGTTAGCATGTACGAAGCGGTCGGGGACTGGTCCATTTTTCGGCGAAATAACGCTGTTTTGTGAACAGGCACCGACCGAAAAAATGGCTCTTCCGTTTTTCGGTGCAGAACCGCAGAAAAACGGCCATCCCACTACACGAGTGGTCGCTTGTTGCAAGATGCAACTCGGCAGGGTAGTTTAGATGGGTCAAGTGTCTCCAAAACCGGTGCTGAACCTCGGTCCCGCGAAACCGCCCCCGCCATGATCGCCGTACCCCTCTCATGCAGACGTTTGCAGCCGCTCTTCAGCGAAGAACAGTGGCTGACAATCGCTGACCGTCTCGTACTCACGCGGCGCGAACTTCAGATCGTCAAGCTTGTCTTTGAAGAAGCACAGGAACAGACAATTGCCGGGGAGCTTGGCGTCTCGGTGAACACGATCCACACGCAGTTGCAGCGGCTTTACCGCAAACTTGGCGTAACGAGCCGCGTGGGGTTGATCCTGCGGATAGTTCACGAACATTTGGCCAAATCGCGCGAAGCCGATCACTCCGAGCCGAGCGTGCGGCTGCACTGCGGTTCTCGAAAAGCAGCTTGATACTCGTCGCCCGGTGTCCTTTTTCTCTGCGTTGAGCGTCCTTTCGGCCGCCGTCAAAACTTTTCTGGGATTTTCCCTGTCGGCTGTCACCTGTGCAGGTGACAACCCCGTAGGCAGGTTTTTCAAGGT
>JANXOJ010000641.1 GCA_025353625.1 Planctomycetota bacterium
CCAACGTCAAATGGCCCCTTCTAATTGGTAGGGCTTGGCATCTGGACGGCGGCTGGTGCCCCGCAGGTTAAGCAGCGTTATCGTCACCACGGACAACAGCGCGATGGCCGGCTCCAGTCGTGCCGCAGTAATGACCTAAGATTTTGCGGTAAAACTTAAGGTCTTCGCCGACCCTGCGTACATGGGGCCCGTCGCCACCACACCTCATGGACGCCACATTACATTACTCGTCCTTCAAATCGTCGGGCGTTTCTTTGGCGTCGATATCGAACCATTCTTTTTTGAAGTCGACGCGCGTGCCGAGATGGATGGCCTTGGCGGCGGCCACGGCGAGGACGGTCGCGGCAAGGCCCGCCTGGGCGTCGCAGCGAGGCTTGTTCTCCTCAGAAGGCTTGCGGCAGCAGACGGCCCAATGTTCGAGTTCGGCGATAAAGCCGGGATCGGCGCCATTGAGCGCAAGTTGCCCCATCGCCACGGATTCGGCGTCCGCCTTGCCATCTTCCGGCAATTCGATCGTCGCGACGATCGGCGCATCTTTGTCTTCTTTTGCTTCCTGGCTGTCGGCGGCGACCTTTGCCTTTTTCTTGTCTTCCTTTTTTACCACGCGAAGGCTTTTATCGGTGTCCGACATGTGCCAGAGCATCCCACGCTGCTCATTTTCCAGCACCATCGAACCCTTGCGTCCGAGGATCGTCTCGCCGTAGCCGTCGAACTCATTGCCGAAGATCACGTCAAACTGCATGCCGATTTTCTTTCGCGACTTGGGGGGGCCAAAATCGACGTAGTCCTTCAACATGTATTCAAAGACGCAATGGATATGATCGTGAATATCGCCCTTGTTGTCGCGGCTCACCTGCGTGCCGGAGCCGGCAACGCTCAACGGGAATGCCTGAGACGCATCGCGATTGGGGGAGGCCGCAAGGATCGTCGATGCGGCGTCGAAGAGTTGGCCGCCAAGTTCCATGACCAGTCCGCCGCTGAGCTTCTCATCGAACTGCCAATGAACCAACTGATCGACGCTTTCGTAGCCGAAATCTTTGGCCTTGACCGCCTTGTCTTCCTCGGGAACCTCGCGCCACCAGTTGATGCGGGGTTCCTCGACCTTATTGGCATCGCCCTTTTTCGCCAATTTGTCGCCGGCCTTCTTCTCCGGCTTGGGTACGTGCCACTGTGCGCGGAGGTAGTGAATTTCTTCCAACAGATTCTTGCGGACCATTTCCAAGGCGTGCTCGTAGACCAAGCTATAGCGACGCTGTTGACCGACGGCTAAACAGACCTTTTTCTCGATGGCCGTACGGGCCATTTCTTTGGCATCGGCGACGCTCAACGCCATCGGCGTTTCCACCAGAACGTGCAGCCCGGCCTTCATCGCGGCGAGCGAGGCGGCGGCGTGCAAGTGCGAAGGGAGCGCGACGATCACCGCCTCCACCTCGTCGGCCTTGGCCGCATCGATCAGCTTTGCAAACGCGTCGTAGACTTTGACGTCCTTCTTTGCGTCATCGACGGACTTCTTAGTGTTCGTCGCAATGGCATCGATCGCACGAGCGACCGAAGAAGGG
>JANXOJ010000691.1 GCA_025353625.1 Planctomycetota bacterium
CCGCCAATTGCTCAGCGTCAGCCCGTTGGATCCCAACGCCATCGTCGTGAATCAAGTCTACGGACAAGCGCAGACCACCACGACTGGCCATTCCGTGGCCACCGACAACAACGGCGACTTCGTGGTCACCTGGAGCCGCAAGGATAATGTTCTCGACGCTTCGGGAAATACGATTGCAGATCCCCAGTCGGGCAATATCCTAACCCAGTCGAACGTCTACGCCCGCTACTTCACCAACGAAGTACAGCGCGTACTACTGCCGCCTGGAATTGAGAACAATTTCGACGACGATCCGCAAACGGTCGGTCGAGTCTCCCTGACTTACAATGCGCAGACGATCTATCAATTGGATATTACCGGGGGGGTCTACCCGAACTACGACCCTCGCGACCCCAACACGCAGCCGTTTACCTATACGTCGATTTACCCGTTTCAGACCGTAAACAATTTGACCGCGACCAACGTTTTGCCGACGGGCGCGGCGGACAGTCTCGTCCACGGAAATTTTACGCTCTGGTTCGATTTGAATAACGACGGCGTGCAGCAGGCGGGCGAAACGTTTCAGGTCGCATTCGATGAATCGAATGCCGCGCTGTCGGCGAAGCACATTCAGGACGGGCTGCGATCACTCGTCGGAGTTGCCGGCTTCAGCGATCCCTCTGGGGTGATTGTTACGGCGGTTACTCCCCAGCGGTACACGGTCGATTTTGGCGTCGGCACGCAGGGGCTGAAGCAGCCTTCGCTCCAACTGGTGAAGGACGGCACCTTTGCCCTCTCGGGGTTTTTGCCCAGCGTTACCATCACAAAAACGCAAGAAGCCTTCACCATCCCCAACATCCCGATCTCGCAGACCGACCCCAACCAGACTGCAGCTGCGATTCAGAGCTTTTTGCAGAATCGCTTGGCTTCCTGGACCGTCGACGTGGCACCGATTTTTAACAGTTCGGCCGTTCCATCTCCCTTAATCTTAGGCCCCTACACCTATCCGACGCCGAATCAATTTACGCCCCAATTCGCGCCCGTCACAAATCCCCTGCCAGAGTCTGGATTTGATCCCCAAGTGACGGTTCGGTCGGTCGGTCTCAACGACTTCACCGATTTCGATATTAATTTCACGGGCACCTCCGGCATGAAAATTCATGCTCCCTTCATCGTTTCGGCGGCTAGCGATGAAGCGGGCGCGGGCATCGATGCGACCCAGGCGCGGACCCTCGTCTTGAAGCAGTCGAGTCCCGAGTTCAAGGTCAACCCGACGCGGCCTGCCAGCATCTTCAGTGCTACGCCGATCGTGGCAAATCAGGATCAATCGTCGGTGGCGATGGATCCTGCCGGCGATTTCATTATTACCTGGCGCGGCGAAGTGCCGGCCGTCGACAACCCCGGAAGCATTACGGACATCTTTGCGCGCCGCTTTACGGCGGTCGGCGTCACCGGTTCCTATGCGCCAGGCACGTTCGTACCTGGGCAAATTGTGACCGGCGTGCGCGCCCTGCCCTCTTCGACGTCCCAGTCGCAACAACAACTGGTGTTCGATGTGACCGGATTGACGAACTCGGACACCTTTCAGTTGAGCTTGGCGGGCAGCACGACCGGCCCCATCTCGTTCAAGGTCGATCAAACGAATCCGGTGACGTTGGCCGCATCGCTTGCGACGACCGCGTCCAACATTCAGACCGCCTTGATCAATCTGGGCTACGCAGGCGTCACGGTAACGAACGTCCCATCGACGTTGACGACGCGATTCCGCTTCACCGTCACGTTCGGTGGGGCACAGACCGGCGTCGACGAGCCGCCAATCGTCTACATCCCAAGCGCGACTCCGATGAGTGCGACGGTCACGGTCAACAATTTGAACCTCGATCCTTACACGTTTCGCGTCAACACGAACACCATGAACCCGCAATTCAATCCGTCCGTGGCGATGGATTTGCGCGGCGACTACGTGATTGCTTGGGCGAACGGCGGTCAGGATTTAAGCTTCTTTAACGGCATTTCCTTACAGCGATACGACCGCACGGGACGAACCGTCGGACAGCAAACGGCCGTGAACGCCGAGGCGACCGACATCCAGTTCGATCCCGACGTCGTCCTTTCAGAAACCGGCTATGCCGTCGTGACTTGGAGCCGAACCGCCGATCCAGGCTATGTATCGGGAGGCCCATATGCCGTTCAAATTCGCTCGGCTGCGTATAGCCCCACAAACAATCCCGTTTGGACCGATACCGTTCCCGATCCCAATAACGCCGGGGCGACGATTACGCAGGTTCACGAAACCACCTTTGCCGGAAGCGGTGCCAATGCCCGAATTGCGATGGACGCCGCCGGAAATTTCACGATCGTATGGAATGTGCTCGGCACGGGTGCCGCCGATAACAATGGCGCCACTTCGCAGGACGTTTACGCGACGGAATACCAGCTCTTCAATCCGATTGCTTTTAACGCGATAACCGGTAGCCCGAATGCCCCGGTGGCGGTTGCGACCAAGGGCGGCAACGTGCTGCGACCGACCTTTCGCGTAAGCAGTTCTAGTACGAATGCAGCTGCACCGGCGAATTGGCCCTTTAATCAATACAACCCGGACGTGGCCGTCGACGCGGACGGCGACTTGGTGTTTACGTATCAGGGGTACGGCACCGACGTCTCCACGAACGTTGTCATCCCGGCACAGTTCTTCAAGCAGTATTTTATCGATCCCAAGACCGGCCTGCCGATCAACCAGGATTTGCTGCCGTACTTCAACCCCTTGGTGAACGGCGTTGCCAAGGGTCAGACCCTTTCGGGAGTTTTCCTCAACGGCGTGGTCGGGCAGGGCAATTATCCCATCACGAACGGCTTACTTCAAGCTTCCGATGTCGATTTAGTGATCAGTCAGGTTCTCTATGCGGCAACGCACAACGCCACCGTACCGCTCAATCCGCTCGTACCTGCCGACGCGGAGAAGCTGGGCCGCTTGCGCGCCATTTTGGAGAGCGCGGCCGGCACGCTCCGCGGCGAGGCCCTCGGCACGCTGTTTTCGCAATGGGACGCTAGTCCGACGCTCAGCACCGCGACCGCAACGTATAGCGATAGCGTCATGAATTCGCAGCGCGACGGAACGAACCAACGTTATTACTTGGCTTTTTCCGGTCAGACGGAGCACGGCACCCTGGTGATCCGCATTGCGGCGCCGGTCCTTACGACCCAGACGCAGACCGACCAAGTCGTCGGCGGAACGGTCATTAAAGACATCACGGTACCGATACCGGTTACGAGGCAATATCAGCAGTACAACACTGCGGCGTTTCGTCAGAGCCTTGAAGCGGCGATTGACGCGGCCTTCGGCGCGAACTGGCCCGGCTATAGTGCGTGCGTCGTCCGCCAAGTCACGCAAGCGGAAGTTGCGGCTCGGTTCAATACCGATTGGCAGGTGCCGATCGATCCGACGCTCATGATTCCGGGCGGGGTAGGTTTGGGGCCGGGCCCCATCGACCACGGTGCAACCGTGTTTGAAATCACGTTCCAAGGCGAACTGCACGACGTGCCGGTGACGATGGCATTCTTGCAAGGGACCGTCGTCGAAGGTGACATTCGCAACGGCACGCCCGCCACCGTCTCGGCGGGGCTTCCCGTCCTCATCGAAGGCGACACGACCGGCAACAGCGGTACGCCGCATACGAATGCCTCGATTGCATCGACGAGTTCCGGCAACTTGGTTTCGACCTATGCGCAGGGAGAATTGCTGACGGACGGCACGCATCCCACGAACGATGCCGGCAACTACGTCTATCAA
>JANXOJ010000698.1 GCA_025353625.1 Planctomycetota bacterium
AGAGATTCACACGCTGGAACTTGGGAGGTATAATTTAACGGAGGCGGACCTGAAGACGGCCACGCTGCTGGAATGTTGGCTCTACTGGTTCCTGCACGCTCACGAGTACAGTGCCGAAGATTTGCGGAGGCTATTCCCGCAACCGGCGATACGGCTAGCAACGGAAACGATCATCAAGATCAGCCAAGTAACCGAGGACAAAGCGATGTACGACGAAAACGAAAAGGCAATCCGAGACCACCAATGGAAGATGCGAGCCGCCCGTCAAGAAGGTATCGATGAAGGGATGCGCCAAGGCATCCTCGAAGGCGAACGCCAAGGCAAGCTCGAAGGCGAACGCCAAGGCGAGATCAAAGGCGAGATCAAAGGCGAGATTAAAGGCGAGATTAAAGGCAAGATTGACGGCAAGATTGAGTTGATCCGAGCACTTCAGCCGCTTCTCTATCTGCCGGTTAGTGCGGAGCAGGAGTTGCGTGCATGGGATCTTCCGCGTCTTGAAGTGATGGCGAGCGAACTGCAAGAGAAGCTGCGCAACCGAACGGTTTCGTAGTCGTCGAACGAGCACGACACCGTAGCGGTCCACTCGCTCGGCGACTCGGACCTCACCGCGCACGCGCGATTGCAATGACGACCGCGTTCCAGTCGCGACCTACTCCAACACCTATGGATCGAACCGCGTGCCGGTGATTTCCTTACGAGGCATTCCGATCTCTTGCATCAGATGCTTTGCCAAATGGCTGTGCCGCTGGCTGTAGGTGAAATAGATCACCATGCCTAGCGCAAGCCAGGCCAGCAAGCGAATCCACGAATCGACCGGCAGGAAGAGCATCATCAGGACGTTGATGAAAATGCCCGCGGGGGCGACGATCGAGATTATCGGGCAGCGGAAAGGCCGCTCGGCGGCTGGGCGTTGGAACCGCAAGATGAAGACGGCCGCGCAGACCATCACGAAGGCCAACAGCGTGCCGATGTTGACCATTTCGTGCAGCGTCTTGATCGGCGTCAGCCCGGCGGTGGCGGCGATGAATGTGCCGGTGAGCATGGTGGCGACGTGCGGCGTCTGGAACTTGGGGTGTACCGTACCGAAGACCTCGGGAAGTAAGCCGTCGCGGGACATAGCCATGAAAACGCGGGCCTGACTGAGGAAGAGGACGAGGAGAACGCTCGTCATGCCGGCAAGGCCGCCGAGGGCAATCAGCCCCGTCGCCCCGCGAAGCATGGGATTGTTTTGCCCTCCGGCCATTTGCGAAAAGGCGTTGGCAATGGGAGCCTTGGTATCGATATCCGGATAGGGCACCATGCCGGTAATCACAGCGGCCACGGCGATATAGAGCAGAGTGCAAAGGCAGAGAGAAACGAGAATGCCGAAGGGGACGTCGCGCTGCGGATTGCGAGCTTCTTCCGCGTGGGTGGAAATCGAATCGAAGCCGATGAAGGCGAAAAAGACGATGGCCGCGCCAAGCATGATGCCGGAAATGCCGTAGGGCATGAAGGGGCTGCGCGTGGCTTCGTCCAGGGGAACGAGCCAGCGGTTCAGGCCCATCGTGCCGAGGAGGCCCCACGATTCAATCGCCTTTTTCTTGCCCTTCTCGGCAACGTTCGGCAGCATCTTCGCGACATCGCTCTTGTCTTCATCCGACTGCGGCATGGCGGAGGCAAGCTCCGCGAGACGCTTATCGCGGTCTGCGGTCGATAGCCGCTTCTGGGCGACAAGTTCTTCCATCTCCTTCCGCTCCCACGGCTCGCGATAGGCGGCCTTGACTTGCGGTTCCAGTGCCACGGCGCGTTCGTCGGAAAGCTTGTTTTCCTTCTTCAGATAACTCTTAACGACATCCGGAACAACTTTTTCTTCCGGCAAGTGCCGCCGCGAAACGGGCACACTCGTCCAGTTTGCCGAATTGACGTAGCCGACACCCAAGACGATCACAAAGACTACGACGACGAGTTTTAATGCGACGAGCGAAGCGTTCGTTCGTGCGCTTTCGCGGATGCCGAGAACCAGGATCACGGTAATCAGCCCCACGAGCAACACCGCCGGCAAATTGACGTAGCCCAGCGGCGTATCATCGACCGACCAGGGCGGATTGGAAAACTTTGCGGCAACATTATGCAGACCCAGCGTGCTGAGCAGTGCGTTGAAGTAACTCGTCCATGCCGAAGCCACCGTCGCACAGCCCATCGCATATTCCAGGATCAAATCCCAGCCGATGATCCAGGCGAAGATTTCGCCCAGCGTGGTGTAGGCATAGGTATACGCACTGCCGGCCACCGGGGCCATCGCTGCAAACTCCGCATAGCACAGCGCGGCCAAGGCGCAGCCGATACCGGCGATGCCGTAGGAAAGAATCACGCCTGGGCCGGCGTCGAGGGCGGCGGCGCGACCGGTAACGACAAAAATGCCAGCACCGATGATGCAGCCGACGCCCAGCGCAGTGAGCGACCACGGCCCTAGCACGCGGTGCAAACGATGCTCGCCGGCCGCTTCGGCAAGCAGTCCTTCAAGATCCTTACGGGCGAAGATTTGTTTCCAGTTCATTTTGGGAGATGGGGGTTTGGGTCTAGGGCTTGGATCGTTTCGTCGTTGTACTCATCTCGCTCCCGCGAGATCTTCGATCGCACAGTATACCTAACAACATCTCGCGGGAGCGAGATGGATACTTTACGCGGGCCGGCTTGCAAATTCTCGTTCCGGCTCCTTGGCGGCGAATATCAACCGCCACCACCGCCGCATCGAATCGAGTACCACCAAACCGGACAGCACGAGCATTGTAACCGCCAGGATACATACCAGTTTCAAGTAAAACGCTTCAGCCGAGTGTTGCTCGAGTGTGGCCAACTCGGTCCACCAGCTTTGCACGCTTTGTACGCCGGCCGTGAAGACCGTCGCCACGACCAATACTAGCGGTACGCCGGTACACAAGGCATACGCGCGCTTGGGAGCGTGCTTCAAAAGATACGTAGTCCCAACCGCCAGCGCGATTGTGGCCAGAAGTTGATTCGCAATCCCCATGATCCGCCAGAGCGTGGCGATGCTGCCGAAATAGAGCAAGTAGCCCCATAGCCCGCAGACGGCGATGCTGAGCGTCACGTTGAGAAGCAGGTTGACATTCCGGCTTTTCGCGGCTTCGGGCGGGAGGAACTGCTGTACCGTTTCCTGGAAAATGAATCGCGCCACGCGGGTGCCGGTCTCCATCAGCGTGAGGATGAAGAGGGCCTCAAACATGATAACGAAGTGATACCAATAGCCCATCAGGCGGCTCATGCCCGGCAGGCTGGAAAAAATCTTCGCCATGCCGACGGCCAAGGTCACTGCCCCGCCCGTCTTGCCGGCAAGATTCTTCTCGCCGGTGCTCTCTTGCAAGGCGTCGAATTCTTTGGGTGCCATGTCGAGCTTCGGCGTGCCGGTCGCGCTCGCTATGGCTGCCTCGTATTTCAGCGGCTTGATGTTGATCTTGAAGTAGTCGCCCGGCTCCAGCGAACAGGCGGCGATCAATGCGGTGACCGAAACGAAGCCTTCCAAGAGCATCGCGCCGTAGCCGATTGGCAGAATATCCGTTTCCCGGTCGAGCATCTTAGGGGTCGTGCCCGAGCTGATCAACGCATGAAAGCCCGACAAGGCCCCACACATGATGACGATACACACGAACGGCCAGACCGAGCCGGGGACGACGGGGCCGCCGCCGTGAATGAAAGGAGTTGTGGCGGGCATTTTCAACATCGGGTGAACGACCAAGATGCCGATGGCCAGTGCCACGATCACGCCGATCTTCATGTATGAGCTAAGATAATCGCGGGGGCAGAGCAGAATCCATACCGGTAGGATCGAGGCAATGGCCGCATAGATCGGCAGGATTATGGCAAGTGTCTCTTCCGTGAAAACGAGGTGGTGACCCCATGCCGAGTCCGCGAACGGCTTGCCGAGAAAGACGCCCAGCAGTACGATGCTGACGCCGATCAACGATGCCTCGCCCACGCGGCCCTTGCGGATCACGTTCATCCACAGGCCGGTGATCAGTGCGGCCGGTATCGTGACGATGATCGTGAACATCCCCCAAGGGCTATCGCTCAAGGCCGTCACGACCACTTTTGCTACGCCGGCCAGAGTGACGATGATAATAAAAATCGTGGCAACCGTCGTCGTAATACCGGAGATCGGGCCGAGCAAATCGCGGGCGATCTTGGGCAGCGACTTGCCGTTGCTGCGAACCGAGGCAAGCAGGATCACAAAGTCGTGTACCCCGCCCCCCAGACAGGCTCCGATGATGATCCACGTAAAACCGGGAAAATATCCCCATTGCGAAGCCAGTACCGGCCCCACCAGTGGCCCTGGCCCGGCAATGGCGGCGAAGTGGACGCCGAAGAGAACGAGACGGCGGGTCGGGTGGTAGTCGATATTGTCGCGGAGCCGGTTGGCCGGGGTGATGTTGAGATCATTCAACATGGCCACGCGCGCGGCCAAGAAGGCTCCATAAAGCCGATATGCCAGCAAGAAAGCAGCCAATGCGGTAATTATGAGCCAAAGTGAATTCATGCTTCAATTCCTGCTACGGCTCAGAACACCGTCGATCTCCGGGAATCAGACTTCCCACTCCATTTTTTGCCGGCCCCCAAATCATAAGGCAACGGCCGCTTTCAAGCAATCCGGCAGTAGGCGCAGGCCGGTGCTGCGCTATAATGTTGTGATTCGTCTCTCTTACGAGCTATTTTGGCCTCTGTGACAAGTTAATTCGGAATTGCAAGCATGCCTGAGAAACTGATCATCATCGGAAGCGGCCCTGCCGGTTGGACCGCCGCGATTTACGCCGCCCGAGCCGAGTTGAAGCCCCTCGTCTTCGAGGGGGCCGTGACCGAGGAAAACCGTATTGCCGGCACTCTCCCGCTGGGACAGTTGGCCCTCACGACCGAGGTCGAGAACTACCCCGGCTTTCCGGCGGGCCACTTGGGCGGGTTTTTGGAGACGGCGATTTCTGAAGAACGCCGGGCCTATTTGCCGCCGGGCAATCCGCATGGCGTGCAAGGGCCGGAACTGCTCGAGTTGATGCGTCAACAGGCGGTCAACTTCGGCACGCGGATTATCACGGAAGACATTACGACCGTCGATTTCAGCCAGCGGCCTTTCCGCATGACGGCATTGGACGGCAAATCCTATGAAGCCGACTGCGCGATCGTGGCCACCGGTGCCAGGGCAAATTATCTCGGGCTACCCTCCGAAGAGAAATACAAGAATCACGGCGTCAGCGGATGTGCGGTCTGCGATGGGGCGATCCCCCGCTTCCGCAACAAGCCCCTAGCGGTCATCGGCGGCGGTGATTCGGCCGTCGAAGAGGCGACCTACCTGACGAAATATGCCAGCACGGTCTACCTCGTTCATCGCCGCGACAAGCTGCGAGCTTCAAAAATCATGGCCGAACGGGCCGCCGCGAACCCCAAGATCAAATTTCTCTGGAACCGTTCCGTCGACGAGGTGCTCGGCAACGAAAAGGAAGGCGTGACTGGAATGCGGCTCAACAGCACGACCGGTGAACCGGCTGCCGAGTTCCCCATTGCAGGCTTCTTCCTCGGCATTGGCCATACGCCGAATACGACGTTCTTGAAGGGTGCATTGCAAATGAACGATAAGGGCTACGTCGTTTGGACCACGCCGGGACGGACGAACACCAGCGTGCCAGGAGTGTTTGCGGCAGGCGATGTGGCCGACGATTGCTATCGCCAAGCGGTTACCGCAGCGGGGACCGGCTGCATGGCCGCGCTGGATGCGGAGAGATTCCTGGCGGAGCATGGGGAATAGACGGAATCGGTTGACCCGACGCCAAGTACAGAATGGTTTGCTCTTGTCGAACGAGAAATTACCCGACTGCTCAAGTAGTAGACTCGTCACCGATTCCCAAGCGAGCAACCTGCCGGCTCCATCCAGAAAGTCGCACGAAAGATGAAAAAACTCTCCGTCGCCCAAGCCCGTCGATCGGACTTCGTCGATACCGAAGTCATCCTCCAGGGTTGGATCCGCACGCGGCGCGATTCCAAGGGCGGGTTCAGCTTTTTGGAACTTAACGATGGTTCTAGTTTCGGCAATATCCAGATCGTCGCGCCCGGTACGCTGCCGAACTACGAATCGGAAATTAAGCGGCTTTCGACCGGTTGCAGCGTGACCGTCGAGGGCCTCGTGAAAGCCTCGCCGGGCAAGGGACAGAGTACGGAGGTCGAAGCTCGCAGCGTCGTCGTGTACGGTTGGGCCGATGCGGAGACCTTCCCCATCCAGAAGAAAGGGGCCAGCTTCGAGTTTCTCCGCAGCGTGGCCCACTTGCGGCCGAGGACGAACACCTTTGGCGCGATGGCCCGCGTGCGGAATTGCGTCTGCCGCTCAATCCACGATTTCTTCCAGGAAGAAGGCTTCTTGTACGTCCACACGCCGATCATCACGGCCAGCGACTGCGAAGGGGCCGGGGCGATGTTCCAGGTTACGACGCTCGACTTGGACGCGCCGCCGCGCGTCGGAAAAGGGGACGATACCCAATTGCCGGAAGGTAGTGTTGATTTCGCCAAAGACTTCTTTGAACGCAAGGCGTTTCTCACGGTCAGCGGCCAGCTTGAGGGCGAGACCTACGCCTGTGCGTTGGGCAAGTGCTATACCTTCGGCCCTACCTTCCGCGCTGAGAATTCCAACACGGCACGGCATCTGGCCGAGTTCTGGATGGTCGAGCCTGAGGCGGCCTTCTTTGAACTGATCGACAACATGGACCTTGCCGAGCGGTTCCTGAAGCGGATATTCCGCGACGTGCTCGCACATTGTCCCGAGGAT
>JANXOJ010000715.1 GCA_025353625.1 Planctomycetota bacterium
CCCCTCGATCATGCTTTTCAGTTCCAGCTATCACAATGAGAACCGCGAACTGGGCAACGACGCTCGGGCGTGGTTGAATCTAGTGAAGGATCGGATCCGGACGAAAAAAGTTTCCGGCGTGCGACTGCTTTTCACGATGAACACGACCAACATGGTGCTGCCGCACTACGCCGAGGCGTGGACGCTGGTCGGCGTGCTGATGAAGCAGCCGGAGAAATTCGGCAAGCTGCTGCTGGAGCTTCGTGAAGAAAAAGTTGCGTTGAAGGCGATTGAGACGGTCTACGGCTGGGACGAGAAAACGCTGGAAGAGCAGTGGTATAAGGACGTACTAAAATGGTGAACCATTCGCTGTGGAAGCATACCCAGGGTTGACTTTTCGACGACCGCATCACAGCTTCCCTGCGGGCGTATCCGTCCTAAGCTGTTCGATCATATCGCAGGTAGCCGCTTCCACTGCGGCTTGCCAGCGGGCGGCACCGAACTTTTCCTTATACGGCTTGAGCGAATGCGCGAAGATGATGCCGCGCGAGTTGTTGACGATGGCCCCCAAGCCTTGGGCGTCGAAAGCGGCGGCTACGTCGGCGGCGGTGCCCCCTTGGCTGCCGAAGCCCGGTACGAGGAACCAGGTATGCCGCATCACGGCCCGCAACTCGGCAAGTTGTTCGGGATAGGTCGCACCGACGACCGCGCCGACGATACCATATTCGCAATCGCCTTCACTCGAAGCGGCCAGCCGCTCGACGTACTCGGCAACGTGCCGATAGATCGGCTTGCCATCGGCCACGAGGTCTTGGATCATCCGCCCGCCGGGATTGGATGTTTTGACGAGCACGAAAATCCCTCCCCTCTGCTCAGCGGCCACTTCCACGAACGGCTCCAAACTGTCATCGCCCAAATAAGGGCTGACGGTCAAGGCATCGGCACCCCATGCACTTTCGCGTCCCAGATATCCCTGGGCATAGGCCGTCGCCGTCGAGCCGATATCGTTCCGCTTGCCGTCGAGAATCACCAACAACCCTTGCTGCTGGGCGTAGCGAATGATATTCGCCAAGGCCGTCGTGCCGGCTGGGCCAATCTGCTCAAAAAACGCCGCCTGGGGCTTCACCGCCGGAACCTTATGGGCCACCACGTCGATGATCTCGCGGCAGAATCGTTCGTAGGCGGCCGCAACCTTTTCCGGCCGCGCGGCATCGGCCGGGTCCAACAGCCCCTCGGGCAGCATATCGGCGCGGGGGTCGAGGCCCACAAGCACCGGGTTATGGCATTGATTGATGGCCGATTCCAGCCGGTCGGGGAATGAAATCACGGCAGCTTTCTCGAAAAGGGTTAATAATCAATCGCGGCTGGCGTCTTCCAACGCTCCGAGCCCCTATTCTAGCAGCAAGCGCCCAGGCCTACCACGTTTGCGGTAACCTGCTGCTACGAAACGCGATAGGACGAGTACACCGGCGGCCATGCGAGCCCGTCTTGAAATGGGTGCGGCGAATTGGGGAGCAAAGCCCCCGTTGCAAATCCGCTATAAATTTGCGATACTTAAAGAAGCTGGTGGCTTCGGCTCTCAGTGGCTCGGGGCGTGGCGCAGCCTGGCTAGCGCGTCTGAATGGGGTTCAGAAGGTCGCAAGTTCGAATCTTGTCGCCCCGACTTCACAAGCTCTTGTTTTACAAGGGCTTGTGTCGTTTCTTGACCGCCCGAATGTTGCCGGACCGATTGCCGGTGAGGCATGAACGTGTGTGGCCACATTTTCTGGCAAGCTCCCACAAGCCTGACGCGCAAGCGAAGGAGAACGGTCTCCTTCGCTTGCGCATCAGGCTTGTACGTTGCCGACAGAAAACATGGCTGCACACGCATAAACCGAGGGCTATTGAAACGCAGCGTGCGGTGCAGATAATGAACGATGTTGCATTCGCCAAAAAGTGCCGGCATCGAAACGAGGAATGAACGCCATACCGATTGATGCCGCCCCCTGTTGGTTTTGCATCCATAACTCCGTAGCTTGTCGGAAGGAAACGTAAAAATGTGTCCGTGCCCGCGACTTATCCTTGTGACCGCCCTGTTTTTCTCCAGCTTCGGCAATTGCGCGTCCGGGGAAAATCTCCCACCCTTGCACGCTCAAGGCCGGCAGATCGTCGATTCCAAGGGAAAGGTCGTTCCCCTGCGGGGCGTCAATCTCGGCGGATGGCTCGTTACCGAATCGTGGATGTGCGGGCAGACCGATGATGGCAAGCGCAAGGCACTCGAACAGATCGAGCAGCGTTTCGGGCCGGAGAAGGCCGCGATCTTGATGAAGGCGTGGCAGGACAACTGGATCACCCGTTCCGATCTGGATGCAATACAAGCTTACGGCTGCAACGTACTTCGCGTGCCGTTCGGTTATCGTACGCTCGTCGATGCGGCCGGAACTTGGAAGCGCGACGGCAAGAACAACATCGACTTTTCGCGAATGGATTGGATTGTCAAAGAGGCGCAGCAACGGGGCATGTATGTGATCTTCGTGCTCCACGTATGGCCCGGCGATTACAACGAAATATCGAAAATCACCAACGCGGGGAAAGCCGCGCGGTACAAAATGGGCGTGCTCTGGGCGGAAGTGGCGAAGCACTACAAGGGCGTTGGCGCGGTTGCCGCGTTCGACGTCATCAACGAACCGCAAGGCTCGCCCGGTAACGCGCTGCAAAAGGCATTTTACGATGCGATTCGCGCCAGAGACGCGCAGCGGATGTTGATTTTTGAATCGGTCGCCTATGCGGGCATAAAGAACGAGCGGTGGAAAAATATCGTTTGGTCGGCACACTATCCGGAGAATGCGCAGAAAAGCGGAACCGCGCAAGAGCGACTGGAGGCGTTTGCTCGCAAGGAAGGCTTCGCCTCGTCTCCAAGCGTGCAACTACCCATTTTCATCGGCGAGGCCAAAGCTCCGCAAGACAATGCTGAATCGGCAGCGGAACTCGGCAAAGTATTTAACGATCTCGGCTGGAGTTGGACCGTTTGGACGTATAAGGGTGTCGACAATGGCGGCTGGGCCTCCGTCAACTATCCCCGCTCGCTGAAGTACGATCTCGGCAAGGATTCCTACGAATCGATTTTAGAAAAATGGACCACCGGTCTTTCGCAAGGGCGGGACGCATCGAAGGAAAGCACGCTACGCAAAAACCGTTGGTGGATCGAGGGATTTGGCAAGGCTTTTAAGAAAGTTGGCGGCGCCGCCGACGTCAACGGTCGTTAGCGTATCGCCGGCGCAATTCGTTCCAAAGCGTGCCGTTGCGCTGCGCGGGTGTCGTCGCGGCTCGCACGGCCTCGTCGCCATTGCCGCCACTTCGATCGATCCGTTCTTTAAGTTGCGCCAGGTATAGGCTTCGCGGAGCGACGTGTGCGCCGAAGCTTTCCCAAAATCCATCCGGGCGGTCGGGCAGCGCGCTCTTGCCCCTTTGCCCCACGCAGCCGACGGCCCAATTCTGCGAACTGGGAATCCAAGCTTTTTGGCAGACGAGATTCGGCGATTCACAGTTCCAGAAAACTTGGCAATTGCCCGACCAGCCGTGCCCGGTTCCGCTAGCTCCTCGATCCTGGACGTGTATCTGCCCGCCGCAAATATTGTCGTAAAGTTGGCCGCACG
>JANXOJ010000017.1 GCA_025353625.1 Planctomycetota bacterium
GCTAACGCGTTAGGAATTTTCGATTTGCAGGATGGACTCGGAGGTCCGTACTACAAACGGCATCCGCGCCGCGCGCCACAGGTCGATCAGAGATGCCGGTGCCCGCACCGCGCCGAAGCAGAACAGCGGCGCGATCAGCAAGCCCCAGTAGCGATTGAATTCTTGGCCGACGATGGAAAAGGCGACAATATAGAGGCACATCGTCAAGCCGGTACGCACGCCCCAGGCCGTGTTCCAGCCGGCGAAACCGAGCATCGCAAAGGCGAAGTATAGCACCGTCACCCAGACCGGCAGGAGCACCAGCCAGCCGTTCATCTGCGTCACGGCAAGCACGAACGAAGTGCCGCCGAAACGAATCCAACTTTGGGCGTGGCTATGGGCATCGGCCGTAATTAAGTGGCTGACCTTCCAATAGTGCAGGGCATAGAACGCCGACCAGCCCAAGAGCCCGATGATCCACGTCAGCGATTCCTTGGGCCGCCGCTCCCATACGGCAAGTGCCAAGCCCAGCATGCAGTAGGGCAACGCCAGTTCGCGAAGGAACAACGCTGCAATCCCCATCGACGCGCCCAGGAAGCGGCGATTCACGCCGTAGGCACACAGCGATAGAGCCATCACCACGCCCGACCAAACTTCCGTCAGCACGAAGACGTTGCCTTGAAAACAAGGTATCAGCGGGCCGATCGAGATTACCACCAGCGGCAGGGCTAGGCGGTAGACGTTCGGCTGCTCGCGAGCGGTTGCCTCGAAGGCCATCAAGAGCATGACGGCAGCGGCGAAAATCAAGATTAACCGACCGACCATCACTTCGGGCATCTTGCCGATCAGCCACATCGGCAACGGCGTCCGCCAATTGAAGACGCTCTTCGTCGGGTATCCTTGTTTGACCAGTTCTTCGGAGGCGACCCGATAGTAGTTCTCACCGGCGTGGATGCGCTTGATCTCCGACATATAGAGGAAGACATCGCCCGTCTTCTCCCCCTCTTCGGCCACATCGCACAACGGCGGCGGCGTGGGCGATGCCCAAAGGCCGAAGCCGACGACGAAAACCAATGCACCCAGCACGGCCCGAGCCTGCCAAGGCAAGAGTCGGGCGTATCCAGTTGAGGTTTGTGGGGGTGTTTTGGACATGACGATTACAATGGATAAACATCTTCACCTTGCAAGTCTAGCTTACGATTGTGCCGGCACACGGTTGTGGTAGATTTTCCAGCAAACTGCTAAACTGGCGGGATCGACAAATTGCAAAACAATGCTCAACCCAGGCCCTATTCATGCTTTTTTGGCGACTTTTGCTAGGTGCGCTGCTGATTGCCACCCTCGTCGGTCTGTGCGTACTCGACGAACGCGCCGAACTGCCGGGGAAATTCCTGGTTCCCGTCGCGCTTCTGCTTTCCGTCCTGGCGACCGAGGAAGTGCTGCGATTGGCGCAGGCGGGCGGGATGCGTCCTCTGGGGCCGCCAATCTATATAGCCAACGTCCTCATGGTGCTCGGCGTTTGGTTTCCCGCACTCTACTTACATTACTCGCGAAATTTGTCGGCGATCGACATGACGATGTTCGACCAAGTGCTGATTAGTTCCCGCGCGCCGTGGGCTTTGGCGATCGGACTGTTATTGATATTCATTGGGGAGATTCGGCGCTACGACCAGCCGGGCGGCGTGCTGGCGAACATCGCCGTGGGCCTATTCGCGATGGTCTATGTCGGCGTCCTGCTGAGTTTCGCCGTTCAGATCCGGCTTTTTTGGGGAATCGGAGCCTTGGCGATATGGATCCTTACGGTAAAAATGGGCGACATCGGGGCCTACACCATCGGCCGAATTTTTGGCACTAATAAAATGTCGCCGCGCATTAGCCCCGGCAAAACGGTCGAAGGTGCCGTGGGGGCGTTTCTTTTCTCGATGTTGGCTGCCTGGGCCGGCTTCCATTGGCTTTTACGGCTTGCCCCGCCCAGCATCAATGTCGTCCAGGGTCTGCCGCACGGATGGGTCGTCTTTGGTCTTTTAATGGGCGGTGCGGGTATGTTGGGCGACCTGGCCGAATCGCTCTTGAAGCGCGACGTTGGCTGCAAGGATTCAAGCTCCTGGATGCCCGGCTTTGGCGGCGTGCTCGATATTCTCGACTCGCTCCTGCTCACGGCCCCACTCGCCTGGCTGCTCTGGTCGCTCGGCATAGTCGGTGCCGCGACCGCCGGGTAGGGTGGCACTGCCCCACCATCTTCAGGCGACCGATACACACCATTGGTAGGCCATCGCGAGTCGGATATCCGTAGCCGGAAAATAATTTGCGAAATCCTTGACAAGAATTCCGGTTGCGAGTACTATGAGGGCTGTGATTCGTAAGTTATACGCTCGTCATCTTATCTTCCATGCCCTCTCGTCAACCAGCTACCGCTGAAATGCCGTTGCGACGTGTCCGGATGATCGACATCGCCGAGGCAGCGGGCGTTTCCCGCGCGGCCGTCTCCCATGTGCTTAACGACGAGAAGTCGGGAAACGTCCGCGTGAGCGGAGAAACCGCAGCCCGCATTCGCGAAGTCGCCCAAGAATTGCAGTTCTACCCCAGCCAAGCGGCGCGGCAATTGGCCGGTAAGCGCAGCGGCATTATCGGCACGCTGGCAAAGACGTGGTTCGGGCAGACGGAATCGCGTGCCTTGGGGTGGCTCAATCAGTTGTCGTCCGGTCGCGGGTTCAAGATTCTCACTTGGCAGACGGAGGCCCATCTCGACGCGCTCGATAAGTTTGTCGAGGAGTGCCTCTCCTGGAACATCGATGGGCTGGTCTTCGTGGCCTACAAGTACGACGATGTTTGGCCGCTGGTAGCCAAGTCACTCGCCCGATTGCCGTGGGTGGTGTCGATTTTGGGCAACCCTGGGATTCCGGGGGGATATACCGTGGAAATCGATGCGGTTGACGGCGTGTGGCAGAGTGTAGAACATTGCTTCCGCAAGGGTCGGCGGCGGATCGTGCAGCTTCTTGAGGGGCGCAGCACCCAAATCGACATCCAGCGTTATGAGGCATTTCAAGCAGCCCATCGTAAATTCTACGGCCGGCCGGACGACGATCAGGTCTGCTTTGCCACGTCAGGTTGGAATGCGGACGACTCCGACCCGTATCGCGCATTGGCGCGCGAACTGGTCGTGGACCGTCGCGCCGATGCCGTCCTTGCGGACAGCGATTTTAGCGTGCCTGCTTTAGTGAGGGCTTGGAACGAGTTTGGCCGCAACGTCCCCGATGACGTGTCCGTGATCGGCTGGGGAAACGAAGCCATTGGCTGGGGCGTAAACCCCCGCTTGACCACGGTTGATTTTAATTTTGAGCAGATCATCGGAACGGCGCTCGACTTATTGGCACGACTGATTGAAGTGCCGGGCCAAGATAGTCCGAAGTCAGTCGTCGTCAAGCCGAAGTTGCTCTTGAGGGAAACGGCATAGTGCCGGTTTTGGGGTAGTGGTTTTGGGAATGGTGCGTAGTGCGCACACTGCTGACGTTCGTCATTCGCAGTCTTTTTGGGTATTTATGGTCCTTGATCGCTGAGTCTTGTGCTGTTTTAGGAGATTGTCATGAAAGCTTTTCGTGTTTTTTCTTTTTTGGGTCTATCCTTAGGATTATTCGGAGCTTTACTTATTCAAGTGAGCGAGGTCCATGCCCAACTCGCACCCAGCGGTGTGCAAAGTAATTCCGGCACCGCCGGCTATACGCCTACGACGCTCGGTGACGTACTCTTAGGTCTGGTGCCTTCCAGTGGAACCCCGGCTACGGCTGCCGGCAACGAAGGTACGGGAACAAGTTGGTCCTTGCTGACCGACGGTGCATTCGGCACCGTGGGAGTGGTGGATAACACCTACCCGGTCGTCAACAGCAATAACAATAATCCCACCACGCTTATTTACTCGCTGACTGGCGCGGCGGGTGGATACTCGCTCAATAATATCGACGTTTACTCAGGTTGGGCGAATAACGGTCGTATTTTTCAGAATTGGTCGGTCTACACCACCTCCGCTGCGAATCCATCGTCTACTTCGGCCTGGACGCTTCAGAACAACATTTCTTATCAACCCGGCGGCAGTTTGAAAAGCATCCAAGTCGATCTTGCCGGGCTGGTGAACAGCGTCACGGGACTCAGGTTTGTTTTCCCCACTCAACAGAACGGCTATGTCGGCTATCGAGAAATCACTGCGACAGGTGTGCCGACGATTACCGCGGCAGTTGCCGCCTCGTCCGGCGTCGGCGTGTTTTCCTCGGCTGCGGTGGGCGGCGGCAACGTAGATGCCTTGGTCGGCATCTCCGCTAAAAAGACCTACATTAACGCGGTCAATATCCAGGGAGGCATGGTTACCGTCAATGGTGTTCCATTCACCGGGTCCGGCGGCGGCAACTCCTCGGGCACAACATGGTCCACCTCGAATTACGGCAATCAGTTTGGCAGTGGCGGCGCAGGTATTGTCACCGGATCACTCGGTTCGCTAATCGACAATTTTAACTACGGCAATGGCACGAGTACGCAAACCATTAGCGTAAGTAGCTTGGTTGCGGGCCAAACCTATGTCGTGACACTCTACAATCGTGCTTGGGATACGGACGACTCGGTACGTAAACAGAACTTCTCAACAACGAGCGGTGCGACGACTTCCTTCAATCAAGATATCGGCACAACCGGCGCCAATGTGCTGCGTTACACGTTCGTGGCTTCGGGTGCCAGCGAAACGATCAATATCGATCCGCAGAACGCTCGTTCTTTCCATCTCTACGGTTTCTCCACCGAGAAGGTATTCAACGACGCTTGGACCGGGGCCGCGAACACCAATTGGAATGGCGGCAACTGGACCGCCACCACGCCCAACTACGTCGGCGCCAACGCCCTGTTTCCGGCCAGCACCGCGCCGGCCAGCGTGACCCTGGACGCACCGACTACCGTCGGTCACTTGCAGTTCGACGGCACAAATACGTTGACCGTTGCCGGCAGCAACACTCTGACACTTCAAACCGATCCCGGCGGAGTCTCGGTTGTTGCGCCGGTTGCCGGCACGCTTACCGTGGCGACGCCGGTTAGCATGGGAACCGGTGCCCTCAAGCTTGGAAGCGGAACGGTTAATTTCACGAATACGGTCACAAGTAACGGCAAATCGTTGACCGTTTCGGCGGGACTCGTGCAGTTTGGCGACGGCGTGACGAGCAGCATTTCGACGCCGTTTGACGGCCCCATCGTCAACAATGCCGCAGTTACGTTCAATCACCCCAACGCCCAGACCTTTAGCGGCGGCCTCAGCGGTAACGGTAGCCTAACAAAGACCGGCAGCGGTACGCTAACAATGACCGGCAGTGGCGACCAGTACACAGGGTCCGTGACCGCCAATGCTGGCACGGTCAACTTTGTTAATAGTTCGTTCGGTACCGGCAATATTGCGTTCACCGGCGGCGCACTGCAATTCGCTATCAGCAATGCTCAGTCCTTGGGCTCAAGGATCAAGAACTCCACGAGTGCCGTCACTCTAGGCACCAGCGGTCCACTGGCGGCCGTCGGCCCCATCGACAACAGCAACACGGGCGGACTCACCAAGACGGGCGCGGGTAATCTCGTCCTCTTTAACGGCACGAGCAGCTACTCGGGTGCTACGACGATCAGCGGCGGAACGGTAACGCTCTCCAGCAATACTTCCGCCGGCACGACCGTGCCTAATAATTCTTTTGAAACCTCGGCGGTAGGGATTCC
>JANXOJ010000053.1 GCA_025353625.1 Planctomycetota bacterium
ACGCAATCGGCCATGCTGGAAACGATGCAAGAAGGGAGCGTCACCATCGCCGGTCACCACCACAAGCTCAAGCAGCCGTTCTTCGTCATGGCGACACAAAACCCCATCGAGCAAGAAGGCACGTATCCGCTGCCCGAGGCCCAACTCGACCGCTTTTTCTTCAAGCTCATCGTCGGCTATTCCGATCGCAAGCAACTCGCGGCGATCGTCGATCGCACCACGCGGGGCGAGACCATCGAGCCGGCCCAAGTAATGGACGGCGAGGAAATCATCCGCTGGCAGGGGCTCGTGCGGGAAGTCATATTGGCCGATCACGTGCGAGATTATATCGTGCGACTGGTCTTAGCCACGCATCCCCAAGGCCCCTACGCGCTTCCCTGCACGAACCAGTATCTCCGCTGGGGTGCCAGTCCACGCGCCGCGCAAACGCTGGCGTTGGCATCGAAGGTTCGGGCACTGCTCGACGGCCGCTACAACGTCAGCTTCGAGGACGTCCGCCGCGTATGCCTGCCCGCCTTGCGGCACCGGGTAGTCGTAAATTTTGAGGCTCAGGCAGAAGGGATCGAGCCGGATAAGGTGTTGTTGGAGCTATTGGAGAAGGTGCCGGAAAAGGAAGGGTAGAACGCAGGAGAACTGCGAGGTCCAGTGTTTTTGTGGTGCAGGCGTCCCGCCGGAGCCACAATTTCAGCAACAGCCTTCTCATGCTTTGTGGTTGCCCTGGCCGACACCGGACGGCTTGCGCCGTGCCGCTTCAATGCCATCGGAGGGCAATGGGAGCGGAAGGGCGAAAGCGTGCAATCAATCGAGCCGACACCGCTGGCGTTTAACGGCCCCAGATTGCGATCGAGTAATTTTACCAGTAAAATGCAACTTGTCGCAGCCCGTGCCGCCACTCCCATCCTCGCTATCGAAGGATCGAAATTGCTAAAGAGCAATGCTTCCCTCCGTCAACTCTAATCCGCTGCGATCCAAGGAAACGCCATGCCCGATCTCAAAGATGGTGAATCGACCGAAATGCAAGGCTCGGCGGTCAAGCCTTATCTGCTCAAGAACACCGGCGGCGTCTATTCGTGTACCTGCCCGGCGTGGCGGAACCAATCGATCGGCATCGAGCGGCGGACTTGCAAGCACCTTCGCAAACTTCGCGGCGAAGCGGCCGAGAAGGAACGCATCGGCGGCCAGCTTCCACCTCGGCCCGTCGAGAGCGACGCGGAGAGCAAGGCCGGGCCGCCGTTGTTGTTGGCCCAAGCTTGGGACAACGCGGCCGACTTGACCGATTGGTGGATGAGCGAAAAGCTCGATGGCGTGCGAGCATATTGGGACGGCCAGAAGTTTCTTTCCCGCCAAGGCAATATCTATCGCGCACCCAGTTGGTTCGTGGAAGGACTGCCCAACGTGCCGCTCGATGGCGAACTGTGGACCGCCCGCAAGCAGTTCCAGCGAACCGTGAGCATCGTCCGCCGCCAAGACGAGAGCGACCATTGGAAGGAAGTCCGCTTTTTGGTCTTCGACGCCCCACAGTCGGGCGGCGCGTTTGAAGAGCGGCTGAAGTTTATCGAGGATTCCTTGCGATCGAAGCCCCAAGCCTATACGCAACTCCATTCCCAGGAGCTCTGCAAAGGTCTGGCCCATCTCCGCGACGAGCTGGCACGGGTTGAGTCGCTGGGCGGCGAAGGTCTGATGCTTCGCCAACCCGCCTCGGCCTACGAGCATGGCCGCTCGTTTACGCTCCTGAAAATCAAGACCTTTCACGATGCCGAGGCTGTCGTTCTTGCCCATCAGCCGGGCAAGGGCAAGCACAAAGGCCGGCTGGGTGCTCTCGCCGTGCAATTAGTTGATGGCACGGAGTTCTCGGTCGGCACTGGCTTCTCGGACGCCGAGCGCGCCGCGCCGCCAGCGGTTGGCAGCGCCATCACCTTCCGCTATCAGGAGCTTTCGGATGGCGGCGTGCCTCGATTTCCATCGTTCGTGCGCGTCAGTTCGCCGCCCGCAACGATTCAACCATCGACAAAAGCATCCGCAAATATCCCGCCCAGCAAGCCTACGGCTGCTAACGAAGCACCCGCCGCAACCGGGAAGTCGCGTCGCTTTGAATTTGTG
>JANXOJ010000058.1 GCA_025353625.1 Planctomycetota bacterium
TTTTCACCATTTGTTCCGTCACCCGACGTTTCAACTCCCAGACCTTTCCACCTACAACTTCTCGACTTTTAACTTCTCGACTTTCCAAGATTGCCGATAACTGCCGTTCCCGTCTGGCCCGCTGCCGCTCCACCAGTAGGCAAGCCCTTGCAGAAAGAGGAGGTTCTTCTTTCCCCAGCGGCGGCTATCGACGAGCAGGTCTTGATCGACGACCATCGCGAGATGGTCGCCGCGATCGTTGCCGAAATAGGCCAACTCTTCTTCCCTCAACTCCTGCCCCTCTCCCGAATATGGGAGAGGGGAGTTCTTCTTGGACGGCTCCTTGGTCCATAGGATTGCCGATGCCATATCGAACGGAACCCACCCGACGCCGCGAGCGAAGAATTCGCCTTTGACGTGAAATTGTTGCGGGTTCGAGCTTTTCGGGTCTTCGGAAACGGCCCAGCGACCGCCTAACGTCCGAGCGGGGACGCGATTGGATCGCAGCACGGCCACCATCAAACTGGAAAGTCCGCCGCAATCGGATTTTCCGCGAGTACAAACGGCCGTGGGTGCCCGGTCGCCGGTTGGATACTCGTAAGTGAAGTTGTGTTTGATTGCCAGAAACGCGCGCCGAGCAAAATCAATTTCGTCCTCATCCGCGTTCCGCTTCAAGGCGGTCTTCGCCAGCCAGTCGCGGAAAGCGGGCCGATCAAAATCGAGCTTTTCGGAGGTGCGGAGGAAGTCGCGGGTTTCTTGGGCGGAAAGTTCCTTAACTTTGGATGCCTCTTGCCCCGGTGCGAGCCGACGCAAATGCCGCGAAATGAGCGTGGCCTCGATCGCCAATACCGCGTGCAACTCTTTTCGCCCGTCGTCGATTTGCGCGAAGAGCAACGGTCTCTTTAACGAGCTGCCTTCTTGCACGACGCGGCTATCGAGACTAAAGCGGGTCTGCACGTTCGTTTGGCTCGGCAACTCGGGAGCTTGCGGGGCGTAGACGTACCAGGATTCCACCGTGGCCTCGGGATGGGCGATGTCCGTAGTCAGCGTGGCGAAAACATGCCGGGCCGGTTTGGTTTCCAACTGATACCGCGGCGCGGGCGGCACGGGCGGCGCGGGCGGCTCGGCGGCAAGGGCCAACGTGGGACACCAGATGCAAAAGTAGAGGAGAGGCAATCTCATGGTGCAGGCTCCGGTTCGGCCCCCAGCGAAATCATGCACGGAACGAGCAAAACAACGACATACATTGAGGCAACTTCCAACTTCACTTACCCCTCATCATAGCTATCAAGCTAATAGGTTGCAATCCTGGTCGCTTTGCCAAACGGAGCCATTATTGCAACGCCGCAGTATAATGATATAATGAAAGCTGGCCCGCAATGGGTCACCCGCCATAACGATGCAAACGGCCGCCCGGCCCAACTGAGTTTGACCACGCCTGAATAGCCTGCCCCCTACGTACTCATATCGCTCCGCGAAATGCGTTTCGTTGTCGAAGCGTAATCGTATCTTGCAGAACGAGATGAGTATTTACCCCTGGAGGATTGTTTCATGGAACGTTGCGTATGTCACGGAAACCCGTTGTCCAAGCCGTCTCGTCGTGAGTTCTTGACGGTCGGTGCGGCCGGAGCGATGGGCTTCGTCCTGGGCGACCTGCTCCGCTTAGAAAGTCTGCAAGCCGCTACGAACCCCGCAGGGCCGGCCCCCAAGGCCAAGAGCCTTCTGCATATTTACCTTCCCGGCGGAATGGCACACCAGGAATCGTTCGACCCCAAGCCGTATGCACCGCTAGAGTATCGCGGCTCGTTCGGCACGGTGAAAACGAAACTGCCCGGCGAAGTCTTTTGCGAGGTCTGGCACGAGACGGCAGCCATTGCCGACAAGTTGTGCATCGTCCGCTCGATGAGTCACGGCGAAGCGGCCCACGAACGCGGCACGCACAACATGTTCACCGGCTATCGCCCCAGCCCGGCACTTCAGTTCCCCAGCCTCGGCAGCATCGTCAGCCACGAGTTGGGTTCTCGCGCCGATTTGCCGGCTTATGTCTGCGTTCCCAACATGCCGAATCCTTACGCGGGCACCGGCTATCTCAGTTCTTCGTACGGCCCGTTCAGCCTGGGCTCCGATCCGGCCAACGGCGGATTCAAGGTCCGCGATCTGGCCTTGCCCGGCGGGGTCGATGCGAACCGTTTCACACGCCGCCGCACGGCCTTGGACGCGGTCAACTCGCACTTCGAGTCAATCGAGAAGGCCGACTCGATCGCCGCGATGGATACCTTCTATCAGCAGGCCTATAGCCTTATCAGTTCCCAGAAGGCCCGCGAGGCGTTCAACCTGAATGCCGAACCGGCAGCCATTCGCGATGAATATGGTCGCAACGAAGCCGGTTCGCGGCTGCTCATGGCGCGGCGACTTGTCGCTGCAGGTGTGCGCGTCGTCTCCGTCACGTACGGTGGATGGGACTTCCACAAACAGATCGTTCAAGAAACGAAAAAAACCGTGCCATCGCTCGATAAGGCGTTTTCCGCCCTCATTCGCGACCTCGATCGCACCGGCCTATTGGATAGCACGATCGTCATGCTTTCGAGTGAGTTTGGCCGTACGCCCAAAATCAATGCCGACGCGGGCCGCGACCACTGGCCGCGCGTTTTTAGCATCGCACTGGCGGGCGGAGGCATCGCGCGGGGCAAGATCGTCGGATCGTCGAACGCGACGGCTGCCGAGCCCGATTCGGAAGAACTTGGCCCCGCCGACTTGTTTGCCACGCTCTACAGCCAAATGGGAATCGACTACACCAAGCGGCTCATGTCGCCCGGCAATCGGCCGATCGATATCGTCCGCGAAGGCAAGGTGCGGCCGATTTTGTTGGGGTAAAGTAGGTTCCGCCTGGCGGGCGGCGCCAGAGTGTGTCGAACAGGTTCAAAATTGGACATCGATTGAAGGCTCCGAACGCAACGGTCTCCCTTTGTCTTGGATATCCCATGCAAGAACTCTTTCACCATCCTTTAACAGTTCCGCAGGGACGGAAGTCAATCGCCAAGGGC
This sequence comes from Planctomycetota bacterium, assembly GCA_025353625.1. Lineage (GTDB taxonomy): Bacteria > Planctomycetota > Planctomycetia > Pirellulales > Thermoguttaceae > JANXQG01. Next base: position 3,024 of record JANXOJ010000058.1, read on the forward strand.
GCAAGTCGCTGGAACCGTCGTACACAGTCGTGTACGCCTCAAAACGGCGACAGCGTTTCCCATTCTTCCTACGTTGCGGCTAAAGCGGCCTGCATTATTCTACTTGGCCTGCTCGGCCTTTCTCGCATTGCCTCTGCTGCCGTTCCCGAGATCGATCAAATCCTTCCGCGCGGCGGTCAACGGGGGACCGGCATCGATGTGATCCTCTCCGGCCAACGCCTCGGCGATGCCCGTGCGGTTATTCTTTCGGAACCCGGCATCGTTGTCTCGCATCAGGAGGTTCTGCCCGATAAGCGGGTGAAGCTGCATCTCGACTTGGCTGGGGACTGCCCACTCGGTTTCCATGCCCTGCGATTGCAAACCGCAACGGGGGTCAGCAACCTCGTAACGTTTAGTGTTGGTGCCCTTCCGGAAGTCAACGAAGTCGAGCCCAACAATGACTTTGCCAAGCCGCAAAAGATCAACTTGAACGTCACCGTCAACGGCTGCGTTACCAACGAGGATGTCGATTACTTTGCCGTAGAGGCAAAAAAAGGTCAGCGGCTGAGCGTCGAAGTTGAGGGCCTGCGCCTCGGCGAAACGTTCTTCGATCCGTTTGTAGCCATCATGGACACCAAGCGGTTTGTCCTTGCCGAGGCCGACGATACGCCGCTGCTACGGCAGGACTGTGCCTGCTCGATCGTCGTGCCCAAGGATGATACGTATATCGTCCAGATTCGCGAAAGCTCCTTCGGCGGCTCTGATCGCTGCCATTATCGGCTGCACGTCGGCACGTTTCCGCGACCGCTCGCCGTCTATCCGGCCGGCGGAAAATTGGGCCAAGCGGTCGATGTGAAGTTCATCGGCGATGGTGCCGGTCCCATCTCAGAAAAACTGACGCTCTCCGCAACTCAGCAAGCCAACTTTGCCCTTTGGGCGCACGACGGTCAGGGCACCGCGCCGTCGGGCAATCCGTTCCGGCTTTCGACGCTCGATAACGTCATGGAGAAGGAGCCGAACAACGACCCCAACCAGGCGACTCCCTTCACCGCGCCCGCTGCGCTGAACGGCATCATCGACCAGCCGGGCGACAACGATTGCTGGGTCTTCCCGGCGAAAAAGGGGCAGGTCTTCGACGTCCGCGTTTTCGCCCGTTCGCTCCGCACGCCGCTCGATAGCACGATCAACGTCTCTCGCATCGGCGGACAGTTCATTGCCGGAAACGACGACGCGAACGGCCCCGATAGTTACCTGCGTTTCACCGCCCCGGAAGACGATCGGTACGTGATTAAAATTACCGATCAGATGAATCGCGGCGGGCCGGAATACGTCTATCGCATTGAAGTCACGTCGCCCGACGCACGGCTGACGGTCGGCCTTCCCGAGCCGCAGCAATACATCGATCGCGTGGCCCCGGTGCCGCGCGGCAATCGCATGGCCTTCATGGTCAACTTGCAGCGCGAAGATTTCGGCGGCGACGTAGCAATCGAGATGCAAAACCTGCCGCAAGGCGTCAGCCTCCAGAGCTTCGCCATTTCCGGCGATCAAGGCCAAACGCCGGTCTTGCTCACGGCCGTCGCAGATGCAAAGCCGCAAGGGGCTTTGGTCGATATTATTGGCCGCTGCAAGGAAGGGGAGCGGACGATTGAAGGCCACCTAGCGCAGCGCACGCTACTGATTCGCGGCGACAACAACCGCGAGGTCTGGGTTCACAAGAGCCAGCGGATGGCTGCCGCCGTCACGGAGCCGGTGCCGTTTCACATCGAGATCGTGCAGCCCAAAGTGCCGCTGGTGCAAAATGGCTCGATGGAACTCAAAGTTACCGCCACCCGCGATGCGCCGTTCAAGGCACCTATTACGCTGCGAATTCTCTATCATCCGCCGGGCGTTTCCGCACCGGACTCGATAACGATTCCCGAAGGTCAAACGCAAGGAGTCATTCCGCTTACGGCGGACGGTGGCGCGGTCGTCCGCACCTGGAAGCTTGCCGTGACGGGGGAATCGAGCACGGGTGATGGGCCGCTTATTGTCTCCTCGCAACTTGCCGACCTGGAAGTTGCCGAACCGCGATTGCGATTCCAATTCGTTCCGGCCGTCGTCGAGCAGGGCCAAAAGAGTAACGTGGTCGTCAAGATCGAGAAGACCCGCAAGCTCGACGCCCCCGCAACGATTGAGTTGCTTGGCTTACCGAATGAAGTCGCGACGGAGCCGCGCCAGATCGCCGACAATACGACCGAGGTTGTCTTCCCAATCACAACCACGGCCAAGTCGCCTGCCGGATTGCACAAGACGCTAATCGTCCGTGCGGTTGTACAGTCGCAAGGCGAGCCGATCGCGCATATCGTTGGCGGAGGCGAATTGCGGATTCAAACTCCGCTGCCGCCGAAAACGACGGTCGCGGCAAAGCCGGCCCCTCAGCCAACTCCGCCACCCAAAAAAGCGGAGTCGCCGAAACCGGTCGTCCCCAAGCCGTTGACCCGGCTCGAACAGTTGCGTTTGGAGAAAAAGCAATGAGCCAATCCATACTTGCATCGTTCCTATTTTTGGCGGTCGCTGCCTCAGCCCATGCTGCCACGGCTCGGCTCGATATCTACCCGAACGACGTTCAACTTCGTACGAACTTTGCCCGACAGCGCATGGTCGTCGTCGCAACGCGGCCCGATGGCGTTACCGAAGATGTCACCGCCAAGGCCAAGATATCGTTGGCCGACGGCCGTATCGCCCGGATTGAAAATTCGACCGTCTACCCAACTGCCGATGGCCAGACGAAGCTCCAGGCTCAATACGATGGTCAAACGGCAATGACCAACATGGACGTCCAGAACTTTGCCGCCGCACGTCCGATCGGTTTCCGCACCGATGTCATGCCCGTCTTCATGCGGGCCGGATGCAACACCGGCGCGTGCCACGGTTCCGCACGCGGGAAAGATGGCTTCCGCCTTTCGCTCTTTGGGTTCGATCCAGAAGGCGATCACTTCCGCCTGACGCGCGAACTGGGCTATCGCCGCATCAACTTGGCTCAGCCCGAGGAAAGCCTTTTGGTGCAAAAGTCGATCGGAGCCGTTCCACACACCGGCGGCAAGCGGTTCGATGCAACCAGCGAATATGCCAAAACGCTCCTCGACTGGCTCCAGGCCGGAGCCCCCAACGATGCCAGCAACGTGCCGACGGTCGAGAGCGTTGACATTTTCCCCCGCGAGCTTTTGCTCGAAGGAGCCGGGGTAAAGCAGCAGATGATCGCGCGCGCGCACTATAGCGACGGCTCGCAGCGCGATGTGACAAACCTTGCCGTCTTCTACAGCAACAACGATAACTCGGCCGCCGTCTCGCCCGACGGCGTCGTCACGGCGGCAAACCGCGGCGAGGCATTTATCTTGGCCCGCTTCAATACCAAGACCGTCGGCAGTCAGGCACTGGTCTTGCCCGCCGGACTAAACTACGCGCCGCCGACGGTGCCGCCTGCCAACTACATCGACGAACTGGTCAACGCCAAGCTTCAGAAGCTTCGCATCTTGCCGAGCGATATCTGTAGCGATTCGGTCTTTCTACGTCGTGCAACGATCGATATCACGGGCGTCCTGCCGAGCGACGAAGAGTATCGCGGCTTCCTCGACGACAAAGCGGCCGACAAACGTGCGAAGTTGGTGGATCGCCTCTTGAGCCAGAAGGCGTTTGCCGAAATTTGGGCCATGAAGTGGGCCGAGTTGCTCAAGGTTAAATCGAACCTTCAGGCGAGCTATAAGTCGATCTACCTCTATGCGAACTGGCTCACCGAGCAGATCGCCAACAACGTGCCGCTCAATCAGATCGTGCGGCAATTGCTCGCCTCGCGCGGCGGCACCTTCTCAACGCCCCCGACAAACTTCTACCAAGTCGAGAACGACACACTCAAGACATCCGAGAACGTGGCCCAAGTTTTTATGGGCGTGCGCGTGCAGTGCGCCCAGTGCCACAACCATCCATTCGACCGCTGGACGATGGACGACTACTACAGCTTTGCCGCGTTCTTCAGCCAGATTGGCCGCAAAGAAGGCGAAGACTACCGCGAGACGATTGTTTTTAACAGCGGCGGCGGCGAAGTGAACCACCCCATCGGCGGCCGTGCGATGCCGCCAAAATTCCTCGGCGGTGCGATGGCCGATTGCAACGGCAAGGATCGGCGTCAAGTACTTGCCGATTGGCTCACCGCCCCTGACAACCCGTTTTTCGCACCCAGCGTCGCCAACCGAGTCTGGGCTCACTTCTTCGGCGTGGGAATTGTCGAGCCGGTCGACGATATCCGCGTCAGCAACCCGGCGAGCAATCCGGAACTGCTCCAGCGGCTCGGTCGCAAGCTGGTCGAATACAACTACGATTTCAAACGGCTCGTCCGCGATATTTGCCTCTCGCAGACTTACCAGCGCGTAACGCAAACCACGGCCAGCAACGAGGCCGATCAACGCAACTTCGCCCATGGCCGCGTGCGGCGGATTCAGGCCGAAATGCTTCGCGATTGCGTTTCCGAAGTGACGGAGACGAAGGACAAATTCCGCGGCCTTCCGCTGGGTGCTCGAGCGGTCCAAATCGCCGATGGCTCGACCTCGGACTACTTCTTGGAGACGTTTGGCCGTTCGCCGCGCGAGACGGTCTGCGCCTGCGACGTCCGCAGCGAGCCGACGCTTTCCCAGGCATTGCACCTGCTCAACGGCGACACCGTGCAAGCCAAAATTCGAGACGGGCATTTGGTGCCGCGACTTCTGGCCGAAAAGAAAAGCCCCGAGGAGATCGTAAAAATCCTCTACGTCCGCACGCTCAGCCGCGATCCCGACGCAGCGGAATTGGCCGCCCTCAAGAAGATGCTCGAAGGACAGCCCAAGCCGGTCGAGGCCCTCGAAGACATTTTTTGGGGCCTGCTCAACTCGCGGGAGTTTTGTTTCAATCACTAATCGTATTGATTTGAACCACGAATGGCGTTTTTTCCGTAGCCAATTATGAGACCAAGTCCACGCACACTTCTGCTAATCGTTCTCGCTTCCACCGTTGCACTGCAAGCCGCCGCGCTGCAAGCCGCCGACGCGCCCAAGATCACCTACACCGAGCACATACAACCGATTCTCCGCGAGCATTGCTTCGCCTGCCACAATCAGGGCAAAGCCACCAACGATCTGGCTTTGGATAGCTACGAACGACTTCGCAAAGGCGGCGCAAGCGGACCCAGCGTCGCGCCCGGCGACCCCGACAATTCCTACATGCTCTCCCTCATCACGCACAAAGACCAGCCCAACATGCCGCCCAACAGCGGCAAAATCGCCGACGCAAAAATCGAACTCCTCCGCAAATGGATTTCTGCCGGAGCATTGAAAGATTCCGGTTCCAAAGTTGAAGCCAAAAAGCCATCGCTCAATCTGGCCATGAAATCGGGTGCCGCTCGCCCGGAAGGTCCGCCGCCAATGCCCGAGCATCTCTGCCGCCAGCCGGCCGTCTATACTCCCCGGCCCGCCGCAATCACCGCACTCGCCGCCAGCCCTTGGGCACCGCTCGTCGCCATCGCCGGGCAGCGGCAGATCGTCCTCTATAACACCGATAGTTCCGAACTTGTCGGCGTGCTGCCCTTCCCCGAGGGGATTCCTTACGTCCTCCGCTTCAGCCGCTCCGGCAAGCTGCTACTCGCCGGCGGCGGAAAGGCCGCATCGCGAGGGCTTGCCGTCGTCTATGAAGTTCGCACCGGCAAGCGGCTATTCCAGATCGGCGACGAATTAGATGCCGTGCTTGCCGCCGACATCAACGCCAGTCAAACGCTCGTCGCGCTGGGTGGCCCGCAAAAGGTCGTGCGGGTCTATAACGTTGCCGACGGCTCGCTGGCCGCCGAAATCCGCAAGCATACCGACTGGATCACCGCCGTCGAGTTCAGCCCCGACGGCGTTTTGCTGGCCACTGCCGATCGCGCCGGCGGAGCGGGCGTGTGGGAAGCCGGGACCGACCGTGAATTCTACATGCTCGAAGGCCACAAAATGGCCGTCACCGCCATGAGTTGGCGCGACGATTCCAACGTCCTGGCCACGGCAAGCGAGGATGGTGCCGTCTGCTTCTGGGGCATGGAAAATGGCCAAAAGATCAAAAACATCAACGCCCATCCCGGCGGCGCATCGACGATCCAATTCCTACACGATGGACGCTTCGTCACCGGAGGGCGCGATCGCCTCCTCAAGCTCTGGAGCCCCGACGGCGGGCAGATTCGCGCATTGGAGCCGTTCGGCGAACTGGTGCTAAAAGTCGCCGCCACGCACGACGGCCAAAAGCTGCTTGGTGGCGACTGGTCCGGCGAAGTCCGTTTGGCCTCCGCCGACAACGGCAAAATTCTCAGCCGCCTAGCCGCCAACCCGCCCACGCTCGAAACGACGCTCCAATCGGCTCAAGCGGCCGCCGCCCAAACCAAAGCCGCCGCCGAGCAACTGGCCAAAGAATCGGCCGCTGCCCAAGCGCAATTCGACGCCGCGCAAAAGCTGCTCAACGACAAACGCCAAGCCGCCAAAACGGCCGCCGACGCAGCCACCGCCGCCGCCCAATCCGCCGCCCGTGCCGCTGCGGAAAAGATGGAGTTTGACAAGTCGCAAGCAAAAGCGAAATAGGGTAAAATCTCCCTCGCCCCGTATAATTAGAAGGGCAAAAGAAAGCAAAACTATTTACCTTGCCAAAGATCGGCGGTGCGCCGGCACCGCTGGTCGGCCTGCGTCCATCCGATGCCTGAAGAGGCGGAATGTGCATCCATTCGCTACGGTACCCAGACCGGTCTGCCCTACGGCGAGTCCCGCCGGGTCGATCGTCTGAGGTGGACCCCGTTCTTTGTACCAGAGAACGGGCTCTGGAAGAGGCGGTGGAGCGGACCGAGATGCGTTTGTTGGCTTATAGCCTCATGCCCAATCATTGGCACCTCGTCGTCTGGCCGGAGGCCGACGGCCAGTTGTCGCGGTTCGTCGGCTGGCTGACCTTGACG